>JBMOIW010000004.1:0-52416 GCA_049317145.1 Acidimicrobiia bacterium | reverse complement strand
GCCGGATCCGACACCAAAATTGCCCGGTCCGCGCCCATCGCGAGTGCCGTGCGCAACCCCGAGACTTCGTCGTTGGGGGCCAGCGAAACGAGGATGACTTCGCCTCCACCAGCAGCGTCCCGGAGCTGGAGCGCCATCTCAACGCCATAGCTATCGGACTCGTCAAGAATGAGCTTGCCCGATCGCACCAGGGTATTGGTTTGCGGATCCATCGCGCCCGGGACTGCAGGGTCCGGGATCTGCTTCACGCAGACAACGATGTTCATGCCTTCTCCTATCGGGGCGAGATCAGAAAATCATGGCGCGCCGGCGGCGCGAATCACGAAGCGACGCTATCGAACCAGCATCCAACAGTTGGGGATTACCGATTCTGCAGGTGGCGCCGGCGCCGGGTACCGTGCGCTCATGCTTGATGCCGTCATCATCGGGGCTGGCCCGGCGGGTTGCGCAGCCGCATTGCGCGCCTCGGCACGCGGCCTGCGCGTCATGGTATTCGACAAAGCAAGGCCTGGACGCGACAAGACCTGCGGCGATGGGCTCACCACCAATGCGTTGCGGCAACTGCGCCAACTCGGGATTGCAGTCGACGCTCTGGCAACGCATGCGCCGGTTGGATCGGCACACGTCGTCGCGCCGGATGGCACCTCGGTCTGCCTTCCGCTGCCAACACCCACTGGATTTGCCGCAACGGTCACCCGAAAGGAGCTCGACGCCACCCTCACCGATGCGATCGCAGCACAAAGAATTCCGGTGCACTACAACGACGCGCTTGTTGCCCTGACAACAGATCCCAATGGAGTGACCGTGTGCACCGAATCCAGGTTCACGGTTCGGGCGCGCTATTGCGTCGCAGCCGACGGCCACTTCTCCCGAGTGCGGCGGATCCTCGAGCCGGAGCGAACGCGCGACCTCGGCGCGTGGCACGCAGTACGCCAGTACCACCGCAATGTGCACGCGACCGACCTTTGGGTCGTATTCGATCCGGCGCTCTTACCGGGCTACGCATGGGTGTTCCCGTTGCCGGACCGGCGCGCCAACGTTGGGTTTTGCGTTCCGCGCGAACACCGCGGAAAAGCACTCCACACGCTCAATGCCCGTGCCATGCAAATCCTGCGACCCGTGCTCGGTCCTGACGCAACGCCCGAAGAGGCGACGCGCGCCTGGCCCATTCCGTGTTCGTACTCGCAAGCACAGCTCGTAGACGGACGCGTGCTCTATGTCGGTGATGCCGCAAATGTCGTTGATCCAATGACGGGCGAAGGCATCGCCCAAGCGCTCGAAACCGGAGCCATGGCCATTGACGCTATCGCCGACGCTGGTGCTCCCGGTCCGGTGGCACAGCGCTATCGACGCGTCGTCGATCGCGAGCTGGGTCGGGATCTACGCTTCGCCCAGCGCTTATCGAACATCTTGCGCAGCGACCGGCGAGCCAACATCGCGCTGCGCATCATCAACACGAACGCCTGGACCCGTCGCGAATTTGCCCGGTGGATGTTTGAGGATTATCCCCGGGCTTTCGTGGGCACGCCGGATCGGTGGGTGCACCGACTGCGCCACCGGGCAGTTGTGAACGCACAACCCTCGCACGCACCGCACCCATAGCGGTTGCGCTCCCGGCGCGACCCCACTGGCGCGTCCTACACTTTCGCCTATGGCTCACAACAAGCTCTCAGTGCTCGAACCCAACGGTTACGTCGTGTTGCGCGACAGCGAACTCGAGATTCCCGAAGAGGAGTTTCTCGGACTCGAGTACATGGATTGGAAGAGTGGTGGTGACACCAACTTCGCACCGATTGCGTCCGCTGAAGGTGACTTGGAGTGCGCGGGATTTTGGGATCACGGCAAAGCCGACAAAGATGGCGTCTGGACGGCGAACGCGAAAATCTGCCCGACGCTGGTCAACTACGTCGAGCAGGTTGGCGCTAACTACGGGCGCGTCCGCACTATCAAACTCAACCCACAGAACTACGAGCAGGCACTCAAGCAGATTCACGTCGATGACAACAACCGCCTGAACCCGGATGGCGAAGGCTGGGTCGTGCGCACCTGGCTCGAGCTTTCTGACAACCCGGGCGCCGCAATGATCCTGCGTCACGACAAGGACGACCCGAGCACTGAGGTGCAAATTCCGTTGCACCGCGGGATGCGTTACGTCGTCGACAGTGAACGCATGTACCACATCGTGATGAACCCGACGGATGAGCCGCGCTACGCGCTCATCACGAGCTTTGAGAGCGGTCCCGCGCTCGACCGCTGGATTCAGTCGCAGCTGCCCTAGTCGTCAGACCCGGGGGTCGTCAGACCCGGGGGTCGTCAGACCCGGGGGTCGTCAGACCCGGGGGTCGTCGGGATATACCGGCGAGCCGTGATGCAAGATCATCTTCCAGTCGGCACCGTCGCGCACGAAGACATTCGTAGCCGCAACGCGCGCAGAAGCCAACTCGTCGGCGGTTGAATCGCCGTGCAGCCCCTGGAGGAGTTGCTCCTCGCACGTCACCACAGCAACGTGCCCCATAACTTCGACACGTTCGTCAGTCACGATGCAATGCAAGGGTTCTGGCCCCGAAAAGATTGCGTCCCACGTAGTGAGTACTCGCGCCCAACCGTGCTGCGGCGGCCAACCGGGATGCACCACCGCGGCGCGATCCGAGCGCTCCCAGCAATCACTCATTGCATCGAGATCACGCGCCTCGAACGCCACGTAAAACGCAGCGTTTGCGTCGTGGGCCGCAGTAGCGTCATCGGTCGTCATGCGGTCGCATCCTTGCATGCAATCGTGGGAGCATGCCCGTAATGACTCCGGAACCGACGCAACGGTTTGTAACAACATCCGATGGCGTGCGAATTGCGTACTACGAATGGCCAGCACCAGCGCACGCCAGCGTCGTGCTCCTCGCCCACGCGACCGGGTTCCACGGCCGGGCCTGGGAACCCGTAGCAGTGCGCCTGAGCGCCGCGGGCGTACGGCCCGTAGCGCTCGACTTTCGTGGCCACGGCGACAGCGACCCCACACCCAAACGCTACGAGTGGTCGAATTTCGCAATCGACGTCCTGACGGTTGCCCGCGCCATCGACCTTCCGGGGAACCCTCGCGGGCTCGGGGTCGGTCTCTCGAAGGGCGGCGCTGCGAGCATGCTCGCCGAACTCAATGCACCCGGGACGTTTGCGCGCCTCTGGTGTTACGAACCCATCGTGTTTCCACTCGACGCTCCGCCGCCCTCCGATACCGAAATTCCGTTGAGCGTTGCGGCACGCAAACGTCGAAACACCTGGGCATCCCCCGCAGAAGCGGAGGAGACCTACCGCGCGAAACCGCCGCTAAACGCGCTGCACCCCGAAGCAATGCACGCGTACGTTGAGCACGGACTCCGCGAAGCTGACGACGGAACTTGGGTGCTGAAATGCACGCCCGAAGACGAAGCCGCGATGTATCAAATGGGAATCCAACACGATGCGTACGCCCGTTTGGCATCGCTGACGACGCCGACCACGATTGCATGTGGAGAACACACCGACGCGCTAACGCCAGCGATGGCGCGCAAGCTCGTCGAACGCCTCCCCCACGGGACGCTCGACATCTGGACCGGCGCCGGACATTTCGGCCCGCTCGAAGACCCGGACCGCTGTATTCGCGCGCTGCGTGCAAACCTGCTGGCGAACGACGACTCGCACTGAGGAGAGACGCCGACCACCTGCGCCGAGCCCACCGGTCACTGCACCGGAGTACCCTGCGGCAATGGTGCTCACTCCACCCCGGTCGCTTTCCCCGAGTGCGCTCAGCGCGTTCACTGACTGTCCCCTCGCGTTCCGATTCGCCTACATCGATCGACTGCCGCAACCGCCGACCGTTGCTGCAAGCAAGGGAACCCTGGTGCATCGCGCGCTCGAGCTCCTCATGACACGCGCACCCCAGCACCGCACGATCGAGCACGCGCTCTTCGATCTCGAGACCGCTCAAACCGAACTCGCTGACGATCCGAACTTCACTGGCCTCACGTTGGACGAATCTGCGTGGGAGCAGTTTCACAATGACGCGCGCCGGCTCGTCATGCAGTATTTCCAGCTCGAAGATCCGACGGCGATTCGTCCGATCGGTCTTGAACTCAAACTGCAAGCGACCATTGGCGGCACGCGCGTGCGCGGCATCATCGATCGTCTCGAGCTCGACACCGACGGCAATTTGGTCATCACCGACTACAAGACCGGTGCGGTACCGCGCGCGCAGTACGAACAGGCGAAGCTCACCGGCGTCCAGCTATACGCGATGTTGTGTGAGCGCGTTTTCGGCGCCCGCCCCGCCCGCGTCCAACTTCTGTATCTCTCGCAACCTGCCGCGATCGTTGCTGCACCCACCGACCAACGGCTCCGGGGCGTCGAGGCAAAGACCGGCGCGGTCTGGACCGCCGTCGAGCGTGCGTGTTCGCGCGACGACTTCCGCCCGAAGCCGGGCAAGCTCTGCTCATGGTGTGCGTTCCGGTCCATGTGTCCAGCAATGGCCGACACTGCCGCCGGATTGCCAACCACCAGTGCGAGCTGATCGGATAGGACCTATGGCTACTGACGATTCCTCGATGAACGGTGTTGCTCCGGACCCCTTTACCGGGGCCGACGATGCACCCGCAACCGATTCCTTGCGCAGGTGGACACAACGCCTCGACGCGCGGGCCGATGCCTTCGTCGATCATGTGCGCTCCCCTGCCCTCGATCGCATCATGTATCCGCTTTCCAGCGCCGCCGACCATTCAGTGTTATGGCATGCGCTCGGCGCGTGGCGCGCACTGCGTACCGGCGATACCCGCAATGCGCGTCGACTCGGCCTCATCCTTGGGGCCGAAAGCGCACTCACCAATGGGGTCATCAAATCCTGGTTCCGTCGCGTCCGTCCGACCGATGGCCCTGGCACGCAAGCAGAACCGGGCGAGCAAGACGGCCCGCTTCCGTACGGCCTGCGCCGACCGGTCACGAGTTCGTTCCCCTCCGGCCACGCCACCGCCGCATTTACCGCCGCAGTGGTGCTCGCCGATGCGCGCAGCGCCCCGTTTTACTTTGGGCTTGCCGCAGCCGTGGCGGCGAGCCGGGTATATGTACGTTTACACCACGCCTCTGACGTTGTTGCCGGTGCAGCGCTCGGGTGCGTGTTCGGCATCGTTGCGCGACGTATCTTGCCAGTAAGCACGCCGCGACGCGTCCGGGCCACGAAGCGATATCGCATTCAATAATTCGCAAAAAAGCGAGGAGTAGCTATGCCATCTTCCCTGCGCGTCACCTGGGACTACCTTTGTCCATTCGCCCGCAACGCCCACACCATGCTCGTCGAGGCAATCCGCACCGAGCGGATCACGGTGCCGGTTGCGTTTCACGCGTTTTCGCTAACGCAAAACCACGTCGAAGTCGGCGAACCTTCGGTATGGGACCGACTCGCTGGCGCACGCGGTTCCGGTGTGCTTGCGCTCGAGTGGGGTATTGCCGTGCGCGATCACTTCCCGGACGCGTTTCTCAATTGGCACGTCCAGATGTATGCGGCGCGCCACGATTCAAGTCTCGACATCAACGATCCCAACGTGCTGCGCGATGTTGCGGTGTCGTGCGACCTGGAACCCGACGCGATCGAACGAGTGGTGGCGACCGGTGAACCAATTGCAACCCTGCGCGACGAACACACCGAGGCCGTCGACCGCTGGAGCGTGTTCGGCGTTCCAACCTTCATTAGCGACGATGAGGCGGTGTTCATCCGTTTCATGAGCGCCACGGCACTCGACGACCTCGAGCGCGCTATCGCGCTCCTTGACGCCACCAATATCAACGAGTTCAAACACACGACCGTGCCGCGCTAGCCCCATCGCACAACCCCGAGGAGGGGCAATGGAGCGAATGAACAACACCGAGGCGATCATGTGGGCGGTCGAGGCCGATCCCGCGTTTCGCAGCGACTTCGCCAACTTGGTGATCCTGGAGGGCGCACCCGACGAAGCGCGCATTCGCACCAAGGTCGCGCAAGCGCTCGCGGCAATTCCACGCATGCGTGAGCGCGCAATTGCCGATCCGCTCGATCTCGCGCCGCCACTATGGGCGCCGGATCCCGAGTTCGACATCAACTATCACCTGCGCAAGATTGCAGTACCGGCGCCAGGCGACGAGCGCGCACTGCTCGACCTGGTTGGTTCCATCATCGCGACGCCGCTTGACCGTTCTCGGCCACTGTGGGAGTTCACCCTGATCGAGGGACTCGCCGACGGACACGTTGCACTGCTCCAACAGGTGCATCACACCATCACCGATGGCGTCGGCGGTCTGAAGTTGTCCTTAGAGCTCCTCGAGTTCGAACCGCACCCGAACGCAAGCGATCCCCTCGACACCGTGTTCCCCGAAGCCGCGCCCGAACCCGTTGTCGAACCACTTCCGAGCCCGGTCACCACGACGACCGCGAGCATCGAATGGGCAATACAACAAGTAGGTAAAGCCCTCGACACCATCGCGGAAGGCGTCGTCGATCGCATCCGGCATCCCGAACAGATTGCGACCGACGTTGCGTGGATGCGTGAGTTCGTGGCATCCGCACAACGACAGGTGTTCATTCGCGATACCGCTCGATCGCCGTTTATGCAACGTACCTCACTGGCGCGTCATGTCGAACTTGCCTCGTTCCCGATTGATCCCGCCAAGAAAGCAGCTCACGCTTTAGGAGGCAGCCTCAACGACATCTTCGTCGCTGCGGTCGCCGGTGCACTCGGGCGCTACCACGTCGAACTCGGACAACCCGTCGACGAACTCCGCATGTCAATGGCGGTAAGCACACATGCCGAAAGCGCTCCCGATGCCAATGCATTTGCGCCCGCGCGAGTCCTGGTCCCGGTCGGAGGAACACGTGGGACGCGATTTCAGACCATTCATGAGCGATTGCGGGCAACACGCAACGAGATGGCCGTCCGTACTGCGGGCTCGCTGGCGCAGCTGTTCTCTCCACTTCCCGACCCGGTCATTGTGGCGATGATGCGCCAACAGGCAGCCACCATTGACTTCGCTACCTCCAACCTTCGGGGCAGTCCCATCCCGCTGTACGTCGGCGGGCAGCGCATCGTGGCCAGCTACCCGATTGGTCCGCGCAGTGGGTGCGGACTCAACATCACGTTGTTGTCCTACTGCGATCAATGCATGCTCGGGTGCAATATCGACCCGGCGGTCATTCACGATCCTGAGCGATTCATGCGCTGCCTGCACGCCGAGCTCGACGCACTCCTCGCCTACGCGTCGTAGTAAGTCCTTAGACGAGGTTGACACTCTCCACCGCGTCGCACCATTCCTCGAAGCCCGGATCGCGCCACGCGCGATGACTGCATCCCGCTCCGTGATCCACCATGTAGATGTGCAGCGTCGGGGCTTCATCAATGAGATCGCGGATATGCGTGACCGCTTCGAGCGGGGGCGCGGCATCGAGGCCATCAAGGACCGCCAAGGCGGCCAACACGCCACTACGACACTGCGGACAGCGCGACACGCTGGCAGCCTCGAAGAGTGGCATCAGCGTCGGCACCGCGCGGTCGTCGATCGCACTGATGCGGGCCTCGCCGTCGGTCAGCACAAGGGTAGGTGCCACGGCGTCACGCTACCCCCACGCCGGGCCGCCGGTAGTCTTTGATCCTGTGCGCTGCGTAGTGATTACTCCCGATGCTGGACTTGCCATCGAAGACCGGCCCGATCCCATCCCAATTCTCGACCAGGTGGTCGTGACCGTTTCCGGTGCCGGAATTAACCGGGCGGATCTCTTGCAACGCACCGGGCTCTATCCGGCGCCCACCGATGTTGAGGCCGATGTGCCGGGTTTGGAATTCGCCGGCACGGTCCACGCCGTTGGACCCGAGGTCACCAACCTCGAAATCGGCGACCGGGTGTTTGGCATTGTCGGTGGTGGCGCACAATCAGAACTGGTGCTAACGCGCGCATCACTGTGCGCGCGCGTACCCGACAACCTGGATCTCGTACGCGCTGGTGGCGTGCCCGAAGCGTTTTTCACCGCGTACGACGCGCTCGTCGCACAAGCATCGTTACAGCCAGGGGAAACCGTGTGCATCCACGGGGTGGGCTCCGGAGTCGGAACGGCTGCACTGCAGCTCGCCAAGATGATGGGCGCCACCGTGGTGGGCACCTCACGTACCCCCGCCAAGCTCGAGCTAGCCCAAGAACTCGGCCTCGATTATGGGGTCTTGGTCGAGCCCGATATCGATGGACGTGCAGTCGCTGACGCGATCGTCAACGCAGTGGGCGGGATCGACGTCACCCTCGATCTCCTCGGCGGAACGTATCTCTCCATCGACGTACGCGCTGCTGCTTCGCGCGGCCGTATCGTGCTGATCGGCATGCTGGCCGGCACCACGGCCGCGCTCTTGCTCGGACCAACGCTCAATAAGCGCCTCACTATCGCCGGAACGGTGCTGCGTAATCGACGGACCAAAGAAAAAATCGCGCTCACTGCTGAGGTCGCCCGCCATGTCGTGCCTCGCTTCGCCGATGGCTCACTCACCCCAGTGATTGACGCGCTCGTCCCTATCGATGCAGTGGAAGACGCCTACAACCTGCTCGATCGGGGCGACACCTTCGGTAAGTTGGTGCTCACTCCCTAATTCAGTCGACGATGCGCCCGTTGGGTAACCGTCAGACCGGCCTTGCGTGCGCCTCAGCCGAACAAGCCGGCAAAGAGATCATCTTCATCGACTTCGAGCGTCGCCGCACCCGGCCAAGCCACGAGCTTGTAGTCCTCGTACGGGTATGCCGCGCGAAGTTGAGCATCGGTGAGTTGCATCCAAAAACTCTCGGGATCGATCTGCGTTCGGTGCGCAAGCAACGACGCGCGACGTTTGTGGAGATACTCCCCAACCTCGACGCGCGTGCGATAGCGGTGATCCTCATCCGGTATCCCGGATGCCTCCCACATCTCGAGCCATTCGCGAAACGGATTATCTGCGCCGGCCTGATCGTGTGCGTCGGCCAACGCGACCAACGACCGCCGCGTGAAGCCGACCTCGTATAACTTGCTCGGCGCCCACGGGCCTCCTCGGTCCGGAAAGCGATCGGATACACCGGCCGCAGCGAACGCTGCTCGAGTGATCTCGTGTACTCGTACGTGATCGGGATGCGCGTAGAACTCACGATCCTCGGCGTAGCCAATGACCACCTGGGGTCGCTCGCCCCGCAGGATTTCGACCAGGCGCCCAACCGCCTCGGCCTCGGGTGCATTTGCGAAGTTCTCCGGGTGCGCGTTTGCGTCGGAGTCTGGCATCCCCGAATCACGAAACCCCAGCCAGTGCAACGCAGCAAACCCCAAGATCGCACAGCTTTCCTCGAGTTCGGCGCGCCGCACTTCGCCGAGGATTTCGGGATGTGCCGCTACTTCCACCGACGGATTCAGAATTTCGCCGGCTTCGCCTCCGGTGCAACACACCAACACGCACCGCACGCCGCGATCCACGAGCTTGGCAACCGTCGCCGAACCTTTGGATGCTTCGTCGTCGGGATGCGCGTGAACAAAGAGTGCGCAGGGAGTTTCGTTCATCGCTACAACTATCCGTTTCGGGGGACGTCACTCCACGGTACTTCCCGTGAAGGATCCGGTTCTTTTGGAAGTCCTAGCACTCGCTCCCCGAGAATGTTGCGCATGATGTTCGAGGTGCCCCCCTCGATGCTGTTGGCCTGCGATCGCAAAAAGCCGCGCACGATGGCCGGTGGATCGTCGGTGTTCGACGGGATGAACCCCATCTGTCCGGGTCGAAACAGATTTGCACCCTCCCAGGCCATGGCTTGCGCTCCGGCAAGATCGACCGCGAGTTTTTGTACCCGCTGATTGAACTCGGCCTGCATGAGTTTGGTGATGGAACCTTCGGGCCCGGCTTCGGATCCGCTGCGGCGCTTGTCGGCAGCGCGCTGGTTGTTCCACTTGATGAGCCGACCTTCGATGTAGGCCTGTGCCAACCGTTGTCGCTTCCGCGGATCCGTGACCGGACGATGGCGCTCGATGATGCGATCGACTGGACTCCCGCCGACCGCGTCACCGCCGAGCGAGCCGGCACCAGAAAGCGCCACGCGCTCATTCATCAAGGTGGTGATCGCAACCGCCCAGCCGTTTCCTTCGGCATCGACGCGCATGCTGTCGGGGATACGCACATCAGTAAAGAACACTTCGTTGAACTCGGCGTCTCCGGTCAATTGCACCAACGGACGCACCTCGACTCCGGGTGCTTCCATATCGACAATGAAATACGTGAGGCCCCGATGTTTGGGAACGTCCGGGTTGGTGCGCGCCAAGAGCATCCCCCATTTCGCGATGTGCCCGAGCGTCGTCCAAACTTTTTGCCCGTTCACAATCCACTCGTCACCGTCGCGCACTGCTCGCGTGGAGAGGCCCGCGACATCCGAGCCGGCACCCGGTTCACTAAAGAGTTGACACCAAATTTCTTCATTACACGCCATCGGTTTGAGCAACTGCTGGCGTTGCGCGTCGGTCCCATGCGTCAACAGCGTCGGCCCGCCCATGCCGATGCCGATGATGTTGAAGGGTCGCGGAACTTTGTAGGTGTTGAGGATGTCATTGACGACCCGCGCCTGGCTCGGTGTGAGCGACATGCCGGCGCCGAACTCCGCGGGCCAGGTCGGGGTTGCGAGCCCGGCTGCACCCAAGCGCGAACACCAGTCGGAGTAGTCCAGTCGCTGGCGCAACGCAAACAATTCCAGGCCAGCGTCGGCTTCGACCGCCTCCATCCAGCCCGCCGGTAGCTCTCGCCGCAGGAACCCCAACGTGGCCTCTCGCAGCGCTTCGGGATCATTGGCATCGATAGCACCGAGGGCAGTTTCAACCGTCACAGCAGGCCTTTCGAGCGTCGGTCGGGTCATGTTAGCTACCGATCCTCCCTATCTCGGACGGGGGGGTATCCGCCCAGCAGACCAGCCGGGCGGGCCGGTAGCCTTTCGCCACCGTGCTCGACACCACTACCGCTACCCCTCCGCGCCAATCGCGCACCGCCGCTCGCTCGAAGCATCGCCCCGCGCTGCCCCCAGGCTGGCGCGGCATCGTCGCGGGCGCCGTCTTGATCTTCGGAATGGCGATTGCGCTCACCTTGTTCGCGTCCGTCATCGAACGTTGGTGGTATCGCGGCCGGGCCCTTCCCGGGGTGCGCGTCGAAAACGTTTCGCTCTCCGGCGCCGACGAACGCGCAATCGCGGCGCGCCTACAACCGATAACAACCATCATCGAGACTTCTCCGGTAACCGCCACCGGAACGCCACAGCAACTCGTTGTCTCCCCAGCCACCGTCGATGCTCGCGTTGACGTCGACGCCACGGTTCGCGCCGCACGTCGCGCCGGTCGTAGTACCAATCCCGTCACTGCCATCACCGATGTTGTTCTCCGCCGATTCCGACCTGCGCGAGTCCCGGTGCGCGCAACAGTGAGCGACGACAAGATCCGCGCAGTGGTCTCGGGCTGGCTCGATCAAGCATCCAACGGGCGCGCGGACGCCAAGGTCACTGTTGTTGGCACCCAAGTGCAGGTGACCCCGCCACGGTCTGGGGTCGGGATCTCTTCCGGACCAGCACGCGCGGATCTCCGCGCGGCGTTGTTGCGCGCCGATCGCCGCACGATCCAACTCAAGACCGGTGCATCCGAGCCTGACATCTCGCTCGAAGCTGCGAATGCAGCTGCGGAAAGCGCGCGGGCGATACTCGGACAACCGCTGACACTGACCGTCAACGGCACAGCGCTCGTCCTTCCCCCCGAGAAGGTCGGTTCAGCGATTGCATTCACCCCACGCGGATCGACTTTGGTCGCCAGTCTCGATCCCGTAAAACTGCGCGCCCTGTTTGGCCCGGCCGTTACCCAACTGGAGCGCGCCCCGGTCAATGCCGGGTGGAACACCAACGGAGCGTCGGTGAACGTCGTTCCGGCGCAGATGGGCCTTCAGATCGATTTTGCTGCGGTTTGCGACGCAGTTGTCACCGGCACACACCAAGTCACCGGAACACTCAAAGAGGTTGCACCCGAACGCACCACCGAGTGGGCGCAAACAATGAATATCACCAAGATGGTGGCGACCTTCACGACCAACCATCCTGCGGGTCAAGAACGCGTAAAGAACATTCATCGCGCTGCCGATGTGGTCAACAACACGCTGGTCGAACCCGGAGTGACGTTTTCCCTGAACGAAAAGCTCGGCCGACGTACAGCCGAGAGTGGATACGTCAGTGCGCCCGTGTATGTGCAAGGTGAGTTTCAAGAAGACTTTGGCGGCGGCGTGAGTCAGTTCACTACCACGCTCTACAACGCCACGTTCTTTGGGGGATACAAAGACGTTACCCACGCGCCCCATTCGATTTACATTTCGCGTTATCCCATGGGTCGTGAAGCAACACTGAACTTTGGATCTATCGACTTGAAATTCCAAAACGACACCGCATCGGGCTTGCTGATCCGTACTGTGTACACCAGCACGTCGATCACCGTAACGCTGTACGGCAACAATGAGGACCGCTCGGTGAAGGCAGAAGGTCCCAACATTCTTGAGCGCGTGGAGGCCGAAACCGAGTTCGTCGACGATCCCGCGCTCCCCATTGGGGCACAGAAAGAATTACAACCCGGGTACCCGCGCATTGTGGTCGAAAACTTTCGGACCATCACACAACCCGGCAAACCGGACCGGCGGGAACGCTACGTCTGGACGTACGAGTCCGTGAAACGCAAAGTCGCCCGTGGCCCGATAGCTCCGACCCCATCCACGCCGGCGGCTGCAGCGGCTTCACCGACAGCTACTACCACCACCACAAGGCCGCGCTGATTCCCGGACCCGAGCCTTGGGTCCGATTCTTCGACCCCAGCCTTGGGTACAACGGCCCCATGACGTCTCATCACCTCTTGGTTGGAGTCGACGGATCGGCGAATGCTGCCTCAGCAGTGCAATGGGCTGCCGATCACGCGCCGACAATGCGCGCAACGGTCACCGTGATCTACTGCTTTGAACCTCCGATTCCACTGCTCCCTACAGCAGGATCAACAGGGCCCTTCGATGATCCGTGGCGCGCGCAAGTCAGCAAGCTCTTGGAAGAAGAGTGGTGTGCGCCACTGCGCGACGCGAAGGTCAACTACTCGACCCGCATCGACCTCGGAGAACCGGCGTCAACCATTTGTGAGGTTGCGGCACGCGAAGGGTTCGATCTCATCGTCGTCGGTCGACGCGGCCGCAATCCGCTCACAGAGTTAGTGCTGGGAAGCGTGAGCCACCGGATCAGTCGCCACGCGCCGTGCCCGGTTGTGGTTGTTCCAAATGTATTGACGCCTACTCCGCCGGGTCGTTGAGTTTCGACGCCAGGACGGCAGCTTGGGTACGCCGTTCGAGTCCGAGCTTGGCCAGGATGCTCGACACATAGTTCTTGACTGTCTTTTCGGCCAAATGCACTTCGTTGGCAATCTGGCGATTCGTCATACCGGCACCGATGAGCACAAGGATCCGACGCTCTTGTTCGTTCAACGATGCGACCCGTTCATCTTGCGCTTCGGCGTCGCGCAAACGAGCGGCCACGCGCGCAGTTGCCGCCGGGTCCATGAGTGATCCACCTCCGGCAACAATGCGCACTGCGCCCACAAGGTCATTCCCTCGAACTTGTTTGAGGAGATACCCGGACGCACCGGCGAGCACTGCCGAGAACAACGCCTCGTCATCGGCATATGAGGTCAGGATCAGACACCGCACCTCGGGGTGCGCAGAGCGCACGTCTCGACACACCTCGACCCCACTGCCATCGGGCAAACGGACGTCGAGCACCGCAACATCCGGCTGTGTTGTTTCGATACCAATTCGGGCTTGCGCACCGGTCGCTGCCTCACCGACGACAACACATTGTCCGTCGGCTTCCAGGAGTTCGCGCAGACCGCGGCGAACGATTTCGTGGTCATCAAGGAGAAACACGCGGATCGGTGCTGCGGCCATGTACTGCCCTCTCTTGTCACCCATGGATACACCGCCCAGACGGCGGGCCGTAGACTCGTGCGCATGGCGGACGAGCTGGTAATCGAACTCCCTCGCCTCCGAGCGTTTTTCGACGGCACTTTGGAAGTGACGTCACACCTCACACTAGCCAAAGTGCAGCGCGAGGTTTTACATCAGGCGTGCGTCATTACCTGCGCCCAGCACGCAGCGCTAGCGCTGTTGGATTCCAACGAGGGATTTGCGGAGTTTGTTTTCGAAGGTGTCGATGCCGAAACAGTGAGTGCGATCGGTGCGCTGCCCACGAATTCTGCGATGCTGCGCGATTTGCGCCAGCACCCAGACCCGGTACGTGTCGAACAGGTCCGCGACGATCCCCGCCACCGCGGTTTCCCGATGGGACACCCGGCCATGGGTGCACTCCTCACTGCGCCCATTCGCATCCGGGGCCAACAATACGCAGTGCTCTTCGTCGCAAACCCGACGAACGGGCCAACGTTCACCGATGCGGACGAACTACTCCTGGGAGCACTCGCGAGCGCCGCTGCCGTCGCAATCGAAAACGCTCAGCTGCACGAGAAAACCGAGAAACTTGCGGTCATCGGCGAACGCGAGCGCTTGGCACGCGATCTGCATGATCGAGTGATCCAACGAATCTTTGCCACTGCCATGTCGCTCGATGCACTCTCCGCACAGTTGCCCGAGACACTTCGCGGTCGGCTTGCAGTCGCGGTCGACGAACTCGATGACACCATTCGCGAGATTCGTTCCACCATCTTCGAATTAGCCCGGGCACATTTACGGGGGCTCGAAATAGAAATTCGTGAGATTGTCGACGAGCTCCAAGCTGCACTCGATGTGACTCCCGCTCTCGTCTTCAGTGGACCCGTCGATGTTCCACTCACCGACGATGTGCGATTACACGCGCTTGCGGCGGCCCGAGAGATGCTCACCAATGTGGCAAAGCACGCGCACGCCACCACGGTCTCGCTGCACGCGCAAGTGGGTGACGCGCTCACACTCACGGTACGTGACGATGGAGTTGGTCTCCCGGTTGGAGACGAACTGACGCGGAGCGGGCTGAGCAATCTCCAACAGCGGGCAGAGCTTCTCGGTGGCACTTGCACCGTTACCTCCGCCGCCACGGGTGGCACCACCGCAATTTGGACCGTTCCGCTGCACTAGGTCGGAGCATTCTCGGGTAACACCACGGAAATGTCCGTGGAAACCCCCGCAGCGAGCGCCCGCCCTTTTTCAACCCGGTGGGAAGCAATCTGTTTCGACTGGGACGGCACTGCAGTCGCTCGTCGTACTGCGGACGCATCCGACATTCGCACGCGCATCGAGCAATGCTCCGCCGCAGCACTGCACTGCGCGATTGTCACCGGCACATCGATCGACAATGTGACGCGCCAGCTCCATGCTCGCCCACACGGAGCAGGAACCCTTGTTGTTGCGTCTAATCGCGGATCGGAGTTGTTTGCGCTGCACGACGATTCCGTCATCCCGCTCTATCGACGCGTTGCAACTCCGGCCGAAGACGCTGCGCTGGATGCGGCCGCAACCGCGACTGTGGAGGCACTCGCCCTGCGGGGCCTCAAATGCGAGATCGCTTCTGCTCGCCTTAATCGCCGCAAAATCGATCTGATCCCGTTTCCAGAATGGGCCGACCCACCCAAAGCAGCACTGCCGGCCCTCGTTGCTGCGGTTTCCGAGCGACTGCGCGCCACCGAAGTCGGTGACCTTGCGCAAGCAGTCGCGCTCGCAACCCAGATCGCCCACGACGCAGGGGTGTCGACACCGCGAGTGTCTAGTGACGCCAAACACATCGAAATCGGTTTGACGGACAAAGGTGATGCGGCGGAACAACTCGCAGCGTATTGGTGGAAACTCGGAATCGGGCGCGATGGGATTCTGGTTGTCGGCGACGAGTTCGGGTCGCTCGGCGGCGTGCCAGGGAGCGACGCACGCCTTATCCCCCTCGGCGCCACTGCGTTCTCAGTCGGCCCCGAACCCGGCGGCGTGCCGGACGGCGTGTTACACCTCCCCGGAGGACCGACACGCCTCATTGCACTTCTTGACGCACAACTCGGCCTGCGTTCCCGTGGTGCGCTTCCGCAAGCGCCGACCCATGCGTGGGCGCTGCACTTCGGTCCCATCGACATCGAATCACAGCGACGGACCGAGGCACTCGCCACGCTCTCGGACGGGGTGGTAGGCGTGCGCGGGGTCGCACTTCACGGAGAACGTTCGGGTATCCCCGCAGTGCGCGTCCGCAACGCGTACTGCGGATCCGGCCCGGAAACCACGCTGCTTGCCGCACCGGAGCCGGCACCCGCAGCGATCCTGCAATCGAACGTTCACGTTGTGCTCGATCTCCACACGGGAATACTGCACGAACAACGTGACGATGGCACTGTGCTCGGCGTGCGATTTCTTGCCGATGCCGCGCAACTGGTTCTGCGCGACGCAATTCCATCTCCGGCCGTTCCGCTGCACGACGCCACCACCCTCGATGCCATCAGCCCAGGATCCTGGCAGGCTCGCACCACGGCCGACAACATCACGATCAGCGCGCTCGCGCACGTTGCCCCCGTTACCGACAACGACATTGCAACGGATCGAACCATTACATACACGGTTGCGGACGCTACCGAGTCTCGCCTCGAAGAGAACGCTCCCGATCTGATGCGCACCTCGTTCGACATCGCATTAGATACCCATCGTCGCAGCATGGCGTATCGCTGGGATCGCGCCGCGATCACAATCACCGGCGATGCGGAGCTGAATCGAGCGGTCCGTTTCGCAATGTTTCATCTGCTGCAATCAGCCCCGAACATTGGACCCGCAGTAATTGGCGCACGCGGCTTGACCGGCCCGGCATATCGCGGCCACGTGTTTTGGGACGCGGACGTATTTGTGCTCCCGTTTTTTGCTGCCACCGATCCGCAACGGGCACGCGCGATTCTGGAGTACCGGATCGCGCACCTCGATGCTGCGAGAGCGGCTGCCACACACGAAGGCCATTGCGGCGTTCGATTTCCGTGGGAATCCGCGGGAGCCGGAACGGATGTCACGCCCGAATCGGTGCGAAGCCGGACCGGTGCGGTGCTTCCGATTCGCACCGGGGCGCTCGAAGTACACATCACTGCAGATGTCGCCTGGGCGATTCATGAGTACCTGGCGTGGAGCGGCGATATTGCCTTTGCGCACGAGCTCGGCGACCCGTGTCTGATTGAAATCGGTCGCTACTGGGCGTCACGAATCCGCATCGATCACGAACATCGGGCACACATCTTCGGCGTCATCGGCCCCGACGAATATCACGAGCCCGTAGACGACAACGCGTTCACCAATGTTATGGCGCGCAATGCGCTGCGCTGGGCCGCAGAAGCAGCAGAGCGTTCCCCCGGCCATCGCGTAGAGCCAACCGAAATTGACGCATGGCGCGAACTCGCGGACGCCTTGGTCGATGGGTTCGATTCGCGTACCGGACTCTACGAGCAATACTCCGGATTTTTCCGTCTCGAACCTTTGGTGATCGCTGACTTCGCACCGCGCCGCCCAATCGCTGCTGATCTACTGCTCGGACGATCTCGGGTTGCGCATGCGCAAGTATGCAAACAAGCAGACGTGCTCATGATGCATGCACTTGTTCCCGATGACCTCACGCGCGACTCACTGCTTGCGAACCTCCACTACTACGAACCGCGCTGCGCGCACGGGAGCTCGCTATCCCCCGGAGTTCACGCAATGCTCTACGCCCAAGCCGGCGACAGTCAGCGAGCACTTGCCTTGCTTCGGATTGCCGCCGCAATTGATCTCGATGATCTCACCCAAACCACGGCATTGGGACTGCACCTCGGTGCAATGGGGACGGTATGGCAAACGATGGTGTGGGGCTTCCTTGGTTGTCGACCATACGGAGATTCCCTCCGAATTAACCCCCGCATTCCCGAGGCACTTGGTTCGGTAGAAGCCTGGGTGACCTTCCGCGGCGCACGGATCCGGGTACGCGCCCAGAGTGACGCGTTCACTGTCGAGAGTGATGCCGTCGCTGCACTCTGTGTGGACGATGCCCCCGTCCATCTGGTTCCCGGGTGCACCAAGTGGGTATCGCGGAATGGTCGATGGGAACGTCAATGAACCGACCGGTGCGCTGCGTTGTTGCAGCACTCGACAACTCCGATACTGCGAGCCAGGTGGTGCATACCGCGCAGCATGTCGCCACCACATTGGGACTCCCGGTACGCGCGCTCCACATTCGGGAAGACGGCGACCGCACGGCCCATGCCGTTGCGCGTGCCGCCGGCATGGATCTCGAGACCAAGGACGGAAACGCTGCAGACATCCTTGCGACGCGAGCCGAAGAAGGAGATTTGGTTGTACTCGGCAGTCGCAATCGCCTGCAGCCCGGTGAACCCTTTGGACACGTGGCCCGTGACGTGATGACGAACAGCAATGCGCCCATCATGCTGGTCCCTCCGGACCCGCTGCCCTCATCAACGGTCACAACACTGCTCGTACCCCTCGATGGATCAGCCGACAGCGAATCGACACTCGAACTGGTATGCGAATGGTTCTCGCACACACTCTGCCCCGTCGTCACCCTGTTCGTGTTCGAAGATCGCAACCTCCCGCCGTTTGGCGACCATATCCAATACGAGACCGAAGCGTGGATCGCGGAATTTGCTGCACGTCACTGCACGAGTAAACCGGATGTGCATGTCGAACTTCGGGTCGGTAATCCCATCGATCGCGTCATAACAGTTGCCCACGAACACCACGCGAACTACATCGTGATCGGATGGAAACAAAGCCTTGAACCCGGCCATGCGCTAATTCTGCGCGGTCTGCTCGAGCGCTCTCGAACTCCAATTCTTCTGCTCCCCCTGCGCTAACCCCGGCCGGTATACGACGTCGCTCCTCCCCGATCGGGAGGATGAATTGCTTCCCTCATCCCGTCCCTTATCGGCCAACAACCGCAGCGTTCTGTGGGGAAATCGCATAAGGCGAATACATCGCCATTTCGCGCTCAAGCCTCCGTACTACATCGCCGATATCGCGAGTAGCGGACCACGGAGGCATCGACCATGCGCAGATCAGGAATGCGTCGACTTGCAGTTCTGGCAATTGGAATCACCGCCCTGCTCGTTTCAATTTTTGCCGCGAGTGCATTGGCAGACGCCACCACGGATCGACCATTCAACCGTCCGGTTCCCGGACTGCGCGCAGCAACTGTCGGCATTGCCAGCACACCGACCGGGCGCGGGTATTGGCTTGCCGCAGCCGATGGCGGTGTGTTCACCTACGGTGATGCTCCGTTCTTGGGCAGCGCAGGAAACCTTTCGTTAAACCAGCCCGTCGTGGGTATGGCCGCCACTCCATCCGGAACGGGGTACTGGCTCGTTGCTGCGGACGGTGGAATCTTCACATATGGCACTGCACCCTTTCGGGGTTCCACGGGAGGTGTGCCGTTGAGCGCCCCGATCGTTGGAATGGCGTCATCGCAAACCGGAGACGGGTATTGGCTCGTGAGTAGCGACGGCACCGTCTACAGCTTTGGCGATGCCCAGTATCACGGCTCAGCCCGCGCGCTTGGGCTCAACCAACCGATCGTTGGTATGGCAAGCACACCTACCGGCAATGGGTATTGGCTTGTCGCTGCCGACGGTGGCGTGTTCACGTTTGGCAATGCAACATTCCGTGGCTCTGCCGGATCGATTCGTCTCAACCAACCAATTGTCGACATGGCCGCAACTGCGAGCGGCAACGGATACTGGCTCGTCGCAGCCGACGGAGGTGTTTTCACCTATGGCGATGCCCCATTTCTCGGGGCCGGAGTTGGTTGCGTCGGAAACGTCGCCACGGGAATCGCCAGTCGCAATGGCGACTACTGGATAGCCGCGGGCGATGCCGGTACCCAGGCGTTCGCTCAAGACGGAACGTCCTGTACTCCACCGCCAGTTCCGGTCGAATCCAAAGAACAGCGCATTGCCCGAGAGATGTTCAACAAACTCAACGGTGAACGAGTGAATCGCGGTCTCCCCACACTCACGTGGGACACTGCATTGGCTCAGCGCGCTACGGAGTGGAGTAGCGCAATGGGTAACGGCGAAGGATTCCATCACAGTTCGCTCCAGCCGCTGATCGGTCGCTTCAGCATTGCCGCAGAAAACATTGGCACGGGCCCACTCGGTGTCACTTCGGGCGCGATGCACGTTGCGTGGATGCAATCGACGACGCACCGGGTCAACCTCTTGGCACCGAATCTCGAAGTTGTTGGCATCGGCGTTGTGTGCGCACCGGATGGAACGATGTGGGCGACCCAAAATTTTGGTCGCTTTCCAACTTCGGCGCTCCCGTGGGACTTCGGACCGACCCCCGCACAGGACCCGATCGCACAGCCCGATCGCGGCGGCGCCACCTGCCGCTAGCTCGTGTGGGTCGGCGCGAGGCCGACCCACACGCAAGCGGTGCTACTCGTGGCTGATCGGGACCTTTGCGCCTTCGGTGCGCCGCGTGTCGATCGGCACCCGGATCTCCAAGATCCCGTCGTGATATGACGCCTTGACGTCTTCTTCTTTCGCACCTGGTGGCAACGGCATCACCCGTCCGAAGCTGCCGTAGCGAAACTCGCTGCGATACCCACCGGCGGTCTCAATCTTGGATTCGAGCTTCCGTTCCGCTTGAATGCGCAACATCTGGTCCCGCACGGTTATTTCGACATCCTCATCGGGATCGATGCCTGGCATCTCACACCGCACCACTAACGTGCCATTCTCCCGGTACTCCTCGACACGCAAGTCCTCTGCAGTCGGAGTCCACCAATTCGCCGGCAGGATCGGGTCGTTCAACCACGAACGCAGCAACGGAACTTCTGGCCATATCGGCATACGCCGTTCTACTTTCATCATCGTCTCCTTGACGGTCTTAGAGACGTGCTCGTACCCACAACACGCGAGTTACAACAAGACGAAGTATCACGAAACGAATATCACACGGTGTAGCCGAGTGCCTGCAACTCGCGACGGGTGAACCGGATCACTCCTTGATGCACAAGTTCGATCAAGGTGCAGGCCGCTCCCGCAATGAGTGCGATCTCTACGAACTGAGCTGCAGGCGGCATTTTGAGCAGTAACAGCGACCGGGTCGCCGGAATACTGATCACGCCAACCACGATGCTTCCCATCGCTGCCACCAACAAGATGCGCCACCAGTTATAGGGGCGCGCCAAGATCGCAAGCACCCAAAATGCGCACGCGACGAGCACCAACAGTGCCATCGCTTGGGACTGCGCTAACGCTGCGTTGTCGACACCGACCTGTACCCCAAGCTGGCCTCGCCCGATCCAATACGTGACAAACGACGCGACACCCGCAATGAGCCCCGCAGGAATAGCGAAGCGCAGTACTCGCTTGATGAATCCCGGAATATACCGACGCGAGTTCGGAGCTAACGAAAGTACAAAGCCAGGAATACCGATCAACGGCGAACTGATGAGCCAATAGCTGCGCGGTAGATATGGGTACTCCCAGCCGCGCGCAAGCACCAGCTGGGTTGCGATAATCAACAGCGCGGTCACCACGGTGTATACCGACTTGGTCAAAAAAAGATTTGCGGCGCGCTCAATGTTGGCCATCACTCGCCGCCCCTCTGCGACAACCCCCGGCATCACCGAGAACTTGCCGTCCAACAAGACAAGCTGTGCGACGCCTTTCGTCGCCGGAGCACCCGAACCCATCGCGATCCCAAGGTCAGCATCCTTGAGGGCGAGCGCGTCGTTCACACCATCACCGGTCATCGCCACGGTGTGATTACGGGACTGCAATGCCGTCACCATTGCCCGTTTTTGCTGCGGCGTTACCCGCCCGAATACGGCGCACGACTCAAGTACTTCGGCGAGCGCATCACGATCCTCGGGCAACTCGCGCGCATCGAACACTCGCTCAGCGCCCGGCACACCGACTGCGCGCGCAATCGCACCGACGGTGCGCGGATTGTCGCCGGAAATAACTTTGAGGGTCACGCCTTGTTCCGTGAAATACCGCATCGTTTCGGAAGCGTCACTCCGGATCTTCTCTGCGAAGGTGACGTACGCCACCGGAATCAATCCGGCGGGCAGCGTGTCGTCCACGAGCGGTGCGTCGGTATGCGCCAATACCAACGTGCGATTCCCGGTTTCGGCCAGCGCGTTGCCCTGGACCCGCACCGGATCGTGGTCGCCGAGGGCTGGCAACACCATTTCGGGCGCACCGAAAACCCATGACCCGTGCCCAAGAAACGCCGCCGCACTCCACTTGCGCGCGCTGGAAAACGGGACCGTGCTCGTCACTGCCCATGTACCCCGATCCGGGAACGCGTGTTGCACGGCGAGGGCAGTGCCATTGGGCTCGCCCGAATACGCCAACGCAGTCAATGCCGCCTGCGCAACATCGGGAACCGTGTCGTTGATGGATATCGGTTCGAGACTACGAAACCCAATGTCGCCTTCGGTAAGGGTTCCGGTCTTGTCGAGGCAAACGACATCGACCCGCGCCAACGTTTCCACGGCCGGCAGCTCTTGCACCAACACCTGCCGCTTGGCCAGCGTGTATGCCGCAAGTGCGAACGCAACACTGGTGAGTACCACGAGCCCTTCGGGCACCATCCCCACAACTGCCGCAACCATCTTGCGTAGCGACAGTCCGACCGCACCGTCGGTGGCGTCGAGCTGACTCCACAACACAAGCAAGCCCACGGGAATCAAGACCCACGTTGCGATCCGAAGAATGAGGTTGATGCCATCCATCAACTCCGAACGGGTGAGCTTGAACGCTTTGACCTCAGCCGCCAACCGACGGGCGTAGGCGTGGTCACCAACCGCGGTGACCTGGAACTGCCCGGATCCTGCGACCACGATGGCGCCGGACAGCACGACAGCTCCCACTTCTTTGACGATCGGATCAGACTCGCCGGTGAGTAGCGACTCGTCGATCTCCAGACCGTCGCTGGCCAACACCTCGCCGTCGGCGGGCACCTGATCGCCGACGCGCAATACACACCGATCGTCCAAGACCAGTTCCTCGCTGGCAACCGTGATGGTCGCGCCATCGCGCACCACGGTGACATGCGGCGCATTGAGCACCGTCAACGCGTCGAGGACGCGCTTGGCCCGCACTTCCTGCACGATGCCGATGGCGGCATTAGCAACAAAAAACAAATAGAACGTGGCGTCGAGCAGGACGCTTGGTTGGCGCTGCACAATTGCCACGCCCACCATGAGTGCCAGCATTGCGGTGAGGATTGCGCCAAAGCGGGTAAAAATGTTGGCCCGGGCGATTTCCCAAACGGTGCGGCTCGTGCCTTCGGCGGCCTGATTCGTCTCCCCCCGCGCCACTCGGGCAGCAACTTCTGCTCCCGAGAGACCGGTGGGTCGGGTTTCGATCCGCTCCGGCAAGGTTGCTGCTTCAGTTTTTTCCTCCACGGACAATCATGCTATCCGCAGGAGCGACTGGCGCAAGGTTGGCAACCGGTTGCAAATCCATTGCCGTAGGCTTCCCCTATGGCACAGATGCCGACCCTTACCGCCGGGCAAACCGTATTACTCGAAGCCGCAATCGAAGATGATCCCACGCGGCATGCGCTGCGCATCGAAGCCATCCAAGACAATGAAATCGTGCTCGCGCAGATTTCCCGTGGCTCGGTGCCCCGTGCGCTAATCGGTGAGACGTACCGGTTGATTGTGCTCGCACGCAACACCATGTACAACGTCGATTGTGTCGTAACGCGCTCGAGTAGCCGCTCCATTCGACTGCAGCTCTCGCCGGATGCCGAGCGAATTTCTCGTCGGCAATATGTGCGTGTCGTTGTCGACGTGCCGATGAGCTGTCTGTTGCTCAACGACGCAACGAATCAGTGGTCACAGTTTCCGGCGCGCATGACCGACATCAGCGCGGGTGGTTTGGCCATGGCGGCCAGTACGATCGCGCCGGCCCGATCGACCATTTTGTTTTCGATCGCAATTCCGGGCGAGCGACCGGTGGTCGCGGTAGGCCGGGTACTTCCCACCGATGCCGAGATTCGCAACGTCGTACAACTCTCGGTGCGTGGCCCCGCGTTGCGGGCCGAGTTCACCATGGTCCGCGAATCCGAACGTGACCGGCTCATGCGATTCATCTTCTCCGAAATGCTCCGGCAACGTCGCGCCGAACTTGATGCAGCAGATTTGAGTGAACAGCCGGTGCTGTACCAATCCCCGCAAGAGGACGACTAACGAAAGTTGCGGCTGCGCAACTCTGCCGCGGCAGGAAACCCGCAAGGATGTAGCCGTTGCGCGACCACGTTGTACACACCGTGGTGCACCTCGAGCATGCCCCGCACGCGTAACGCCGCCGCCCCGCGAGCCACGTTCCGGAACCGCTTCCATACCCCCGGTGGACAGATCACATTGATGAGCCCGGTCTCGTCCTCGATATTCAAAAACACGGTTCCTTTCGCCGTCGATGGTTGTTGGCGATGCGTTACAACCCCAGCAATTTCCACCACCGTTCCGTGCGGCAAGGTCCGCAACGCGGCTGCAGTCACCACTCCCGCGGCCGCCAACTGGTCTCGCACAAACTCGGTGGGGTGGCGATCGGGGGATGCCCCCATCGCCCACAGATCCGCAGCGACAACTTCGGCGGGAGTCATACCCGGCAGCGATGGTGCATCGAGTCCGGTCACGAGCGCGGGAAGCGGTGCCGCCGTCACTGCGCCACGCGTTGTCGGACGCGCGTCTCGCAATGCACCGGCTGCCCACAGTGCACTGCGTCGGTCGATACCAAAGCATTGAAACGCACCAGCAGTAGCAAACGCTTCGAGCGCATCCACCGGCGCCGCGGTGCGGCGCGTCAACGACTCCAAATCTGCGAACGGTTCAATGGCCCGCTCGTCGGCAATCCGATCGAGAAGTTGTGTCGATACACCTTGGACCATCTGTAATCCCAGGCGCACGGCATGCGTTGAGGGTTCTGCGTGCCAGCCCGGCTGTGGATAACCGATCGGGCCGGTCGATTGCGGGCGTGGCACCAACGTGGATTCCACCGCCGAAGCATTGATGTCGGGTCCGAGCACCTCGACACCATGGCGGCGCGCGTCGCGAATCAAGGTGTGCGGCGAATAGAAACCCATTGGTTGCGCATTGAGGAGCGCACACAAAAATGCGTCCGGATGATGGAACTTGACCCAGGCACTGGCATATACCAAGTACGCAAAGCTCACGGAGTGACTTTCTGGGAACCCGAAGTCGGCGAACGCTTCGAGTTTGGTAATGATGGCCTCGGCAGTTTCTCCCGTGATGCCGTTCGCAGCCATACCGGTCAGGAGTCGTCCGCGCAAACGCGCCATCCGCTCTTTAGAACGCTTTGACCCCATTGCTTGGCGCAACTGATCCGCTTCGGCCGGAGTGAAATTGGCAACGTCAATTGCCATTTGCATGAGTTGCTCTTGGAATAACGGCACGCCCAGCGTCTTAGCCAAACTCTTTTCGAGCAGCGGATGCAAATACGTCACCGGTTCTTCGCCGTTGCGGCGACGCAAGTACGGATGCACCGAACCGCCCTGAATTGGGCCGGGACGAATGAGCGCCACTTCGACGACGAGATCGTAAAAATGCTGTGGCCGCAGCCGCGGCAACGTCGCCATTTGCGCGCGACTCTCTACCTGAAACACTCCGACGCTGTCGGCATCACAGAGCGCGGCGTAGACCGCGTCTTCTTGAGGAATCGTGGCGAGGTCAATGTCGATGCCATCGTGCTGGGCGACAAGATCGACCGCACGATGCAGCATCGACAACATGCCCAGCCCCAACAAATCGAACTTCACCAGTCCACCCGCGGCGCAATCGTCTTTGTCCCACTGGAGCACCGAGCGCCCTTCCCTGCGCGCCCATTCCACCGGGCAATACTCAATGAGGGGACGATCGGCAATCACCATGCCGCCGGAATGAATGCCCAAGTGGCGCGGAAAGTCGAGCACTTCGGTTGCGAGCGTCAGCGCGAGTTCAGAAACTTCAGGCGCATCGGGATTGCTGCGTAACTGTGGAAACGCGCCCGGAGATGCGGGTTTGCCTCCTTGCCCTGATGCATCCGGACCCGTCCAGCGCTCCACGTGACGCGCCAACGCATCGGCATGTCCCGGCGATACGCCGGTTGCTTTGGCCATTTCGCGAATTGCGGACCGACTGCGATACGTAATGACGTTCGCGACTTGGGCAGCGTGCGTGCGCCCATACCGCTCATAGACGTACTGAATGACTTCTTCACGACGCTGATGTTCGATGTCGATGTCGATATCCGGCGGACCATCACGTTCGGGCGACAAAAACCGTTCGAACAACAACCCAAGCGCAACGGCATCCGCTTTGGTGACACCAAGCGCATAGCAAACCGCACTGTTTGCTGCGCTCCCCCGACCTTGGCAGTAGATGTTGTGCGTTCGACAAAACTCCACAATGTCGTGGAGGACGAGAAAATACCCAGGAAAACCAAGCGTCGTAATGACATCGAGCTCATAGGCCAACTGGCGTTGCGCTTGTTCGTACTGCGGATGATGCGGTGGGTACCGAACGGCAGCACCACGCGTCGTGAGTTCCCGCAACCAACTCGCTTCGGTATGTCCATCGGGAACAGGATACGGCGGAAGCTGGGGTGCAGCCATGCGCAGATCGAATGCACACGCGGTTGCGATCTCCGCGGTGCGCTCCACAATCCCGGGCCAGCGCGCAAAGCGCGCTGCTTGCTCTGCGCCACTCCGCAAATGGGCAAAGGGTGCGGCGGACAACCAACCATCGATCTCATCGAGCGAACGTCGCGCGCGCACCGCGGCCAAGGCTTGCGCCAATGGCCGTTGCGCCGGGGTGGCGTAGTGCACGTTGTTGGTGGCAATTACATCCACCCCCGCAGCCATGGCGATGGTGGCAAGTGCATCGTTGCGCGCCCGATCCAACGGATCGCCGTGATCCCAAAGCTCGACGCACACCTGATCACGACCAAATGCAGCAATGAGCCCATCGAGCGCGCGTCGCGCCGCAGCCGGACCCTCCGCGTGCAACGCGCGCGCCAACGGACCTTTTCGACATCCGGTGAGCACCATCCACGCGTCGTTGGCCGGCGAGGCCCCAGTACCGTGGACCGGGGCACGGGCGGCCTCCGCCAGCTCCGCCAAGGTGTACTGCGGCGCCTGTTTTGATCCCGCCAGTTGCCCGAGGCTGATTGCGCGCGCCAAACGCGCGTATCCGATCGGGCCTCGGGCCAACACCACCAAATGGGTTCCCGGAGGATCGGCCAACGCTGTCGCGTCGGCATGCCGAGGACCATCGAGCGTGAGTTCCGTACCAAACACCGTCGGCAGTCCTACGGCCCGAGCTGCTTCGGCGAACCGCACCACGCCGTAGAACCCGTTGTGATCCGTCAGCGCAAGCGCAGCCAGCTCGAGGCGCACCGCCTCTTCGACGAGCGCTTCGGGATGACTCGCACCATCGAGAAAGGAAAAGTTGGAATGACAGTGCAACTCGGCGTAGCGCGTCATCAGTCGTACACCGCAACAAGTGCTGCGCGTCCACGCTGCACCACAACAAGTGCAGCAACCCCGCGCACCCGAACCTGCCAACACACCCCACGTCGATGCTGGACGACGTCCCACCATCGCACGTCGTGCGCCCAGGGTCCCGCCCACCCGTCCACCGATCCACCCCCGTTGGGCAGCATTGCGCACCGCAACGTTGCAGGTGCGGTTCGGACTTCGCCGCGCGCGCCAACCTGCACCGGCTGACCGTCGGCATCTAACAGTTCGGCGGGAAGCGGTGGATCCCAGACGCGCGCCGGTGCCGGTCCGGGAATACCGCCCGGCCACGGTGCAGCAGTACTTGTGGGCGCGACGTCCCCCCACGGAACCCACGTCACCCGTTCGTGTGGAAAGCGTCCGCCGGCCATTACCGCGCGCGCGACCGACTGGGGACCGCACAAGCTCTGAACGCGCGCGCACGCGCGCCCCACTCGTTCGGCCGCCGCATGATCACCACCCCAAAATCCGAGCTGTCGACCATCCGCCGGAACAATCTCTTCGGGCGTGATCTGCACCCATACCAACCCGTTTTCGGGTCCGGCATCGACATCCACTAATACGGCATCGACGACTGCACCCGGCGGAGCCAATGCACCCGTTGCCGCATCGGGTTGCAACCACGCTTCGAGCTGCCAGCGCACCCGATCCGCTAACGCGCTTGCATCTAACGGTCCATCGTGACGCCACGCCCGCGCAAACGCGCCACCCTGCTCGGTCTCCGCTTCGACCAGGACGCGCGTGCACGCGTACCCCAAGCGTTCGAGTCGCGCAATGCAACGATCCGCAAGCGACTTGGCGGCAAACGCGGCTGCGTCCACTCGTGCAACCGGAGGATCAAACACATGGCGCTCGATCAGTTCTTCGGGTGGGGTTTGTAATTGCAGGGGCGTTGCATCTTCTCCGCGCGCGCGTACGTGACGCTGTACGCCCTCGTACCCAAAGCGGGCTAACACTGCAGCGACCGGAAGATCAACGAATACACCCAAGGTGGTAATCCCGAGCCGCACCGCAAGATCCGCGAAGTCCGCATCGCCCAACACTGCAATGGGATGCGCAGCGAGAAATCCAGCACTTGCGCCAGCGGGAACAACGTGTACCGGATCGGCGCGCCGTGCCGCACACCATGCCGCCAGTTCGCCATCGGCGATGCCCACGCGAACCTGAGACACACCCGCGGCCCGCACTGCATCGACCAGTTGATCGGCGAGAGCGGTATCGCCTCCGAAATATCGCGACGGGCCGCGCGTGGGAAATACGACGCGCCCCGGATGATGCACTTCGATACGCGTCGTAAACGTTTCGATTGCGCGCACCACCCGTTCGAAAACGCGTGTTTCCCTGCTCGGGTCGACACTTCGGAGTTGCACCCCGGGACAACATGCTTCGGCTTCGCGACGGCGCGCCCCGCGATGCACTCCGGCTGTACGTGCACCGACATCAGTCGCAAGCACCACCTCGCGCTGTTGGATGCGTCCCAACACGACACACGGGGCGTCCGTCAATGTGGGATCAGTAGCTCGCCACGCAATAACCGGCCAATCGGGACACCACACACAAACTTGGCGCATTGCTTCCACTAGCTCGCCACCGCCAACGCGCGCGGCCCTGGCGCCTGACCGCGCCCCTCAACATGCGCGTGAAATGTTCGGGCCGAATCCAAAAACGGTGCATCGATACCAAACTCGGACCACACGGATTCAGTAAGACGAATGCGTGACGCCGCTGCCGCCGGCCATGGCCCAACCACCAACAACGCAGACGCACGCTCGCGCGCTCGCGCCACCAACCGTTGTGCGTCGGATTGCGAGACACGCGCCGGCACATACGCCAACACGCACGGTGCCCCATCTAAAAACGCAGCAACGACCGCGGACCATTGCCGCGCCGAAACATGACGCGCCACCACAAAGCGTTCGGGATCAATCCCGCATTCAATGGCTGCATTTCCTCCGAACACACCATCCGGATCGACGGCAGCCACCCATTCCCCGGCCTGCGTGACACCCGCAGCAATACCGAACGCCACCGATAGCACCCCCGCCCCGGGCGGACCGTCGATCGCGACAACTGCCCCCCGCTGCACCCGCGGGAGCAACGCAGCAAACGGCTCCGGAACGCTCAGGCTGCGTTCGTGGGCTGCGCCAGTAGGGCGGATACGGACGGCAAGATCATCGAGGGCGGCTTGCGCTGCGGCGCGATCACGACGATGGTGGGCTAGCGCATCGCTGCGCCAGGACGCCGCTCGGGAATGAGGGGAAGTAACAACGGACACCCGTTGATCGTATCGAACATATGTTCGATCGACAAGAGGGCCAAGATGCCCTGTCCGGTGGGGCTACTCCGCTGCGACTTCCTTGGGTGCGCGCACCGAAACGCCCATGGCCGCTCGCGCCGTGGGCGACCAACCGGCTTCATCCCCGTAGTACTCGTAAAGGTGTTCGATGGCGTGCACGACTTGTGGCTCGAGCACTGCCCACTTCGCGGCATCGGCATCAACGGTCACCACGTTGGAGTACACGCCAACACTGGCGATCCCCAAGCCGAACAAGCGCCGGGCCAACACCTGCGCCGGCCCATTACCCGATGCGGATTCGAGTGTTGGATACCGCTCAATTTCTTGGCCGGTAAGCGAGCGGTCACAAGAAAATATGCGGACCGACTCCGAAGCTCCCGGATACGTTGTCACCGTGATGCGCTCACCCATGGGTCGGGAGCGTAGCGGTCACACCGACCTGCGTGTCGTATCGCCGAGATCAAAACAGCGTTCCGCCGGGCTGCGCAGGCCGAGTCCAAATCAGATCGTCCATGAACGACCAACTCGTGCGATGCATCGTGGTGGGCCCATACGCCGCCAGTGCGGCCCGGTGCACGGGCGCCGGATAGCCGACGTTGCGCTCAAATCCGTACGCCGGAAAATGTTGCGCCGCATCCACCATCAATGCATCGCGTGTGGTCTTCGCGATCACTGATGCGGCGGCAATTGCAAGCGACGTACTGTCGCCTTTGACCACCGTGGTGCACCGATTGCCCAGCCCCAAGAAATCATGCGCGCCATCGAGCAGCACATGTTCGATGGCAATGCCTTGTAACTCGAGTTGTGCGAGCGCGCGCTCCCCCGCAAGCCGTAACGCGCGTGTCATTCCGAGCGCGTCACACTCCTGCGGTGACGCGTGCCCGACCGCGAACGCCGGCGACCATCCAAGAATTGCATCCCGCGCCGTATCCCGCTGTCGCGCGCTTAAGGTCTTGGAATCGCGCACTCCGGCAAGTGCTTCGCGTCCAGCAACTACCGCGGCGATGCTGCACGGTCCGGCCCACGCGCCGCGTCCGACTTCGTCCATCCCGATAACCAGCGCATCGCCGCGCGACCAGCGATCCGTTTCAAGGGTCAACGTTGGGATTGCAACTGGGGCCACAACGGCACGCTACCGAAGTCGATGCCTGGCCGATCGGCATCCCCGGCGCAGTGCGACACGCTGCCCTACGCTTGCGGTCGCATTACCCCATACGAAAGGCATCCTTGTGTCCGTACTCATCGCAAAACATTGGTGGAGCGTCTTGATCCGTGGCCTCGTTGGCGTCGGCGTCGGGATCAGTCTGCTGGTCTGGACTGTGCCAACCGTCAAAGTGTTGTTCTGGCTCATCGCCATCTTCGCGGCCATCGACGGCCTGGTGCTCCTCATCGCCGCACTGGTCGCCAAAGATGCGTCGGGTACCTCGCGGGCACTCTTGGTGCTTGGTGGCCTTGTCAGCATTGGCATCGGTGTTGCGCTCGTCACGTGGCCGAAGATCTCCGTCGGAGCCGTCATCTTGTTAATCGGCGCGTGGTGGCTCGTCACCGGTGTCTTCCAACTCATTGATGGGCTCATGGATCGCCAAGCCGGCAGCCGCGGCTGGACCCTCTTTTCCGGCGCGTTGAGCGTGGTGGCCGGTCTGATCTTGTTGTTCAACCCCGAGATCGGGGCCGAGGCGCTGGTCTTTGTCGTGGCGATATTCGCCATCATCATCGGGTTGCTCAATGTGATCCTGAGCTTTGCGCTGCGCGGGACCGACCTGACCCTGACGGTGACCGCCGATGGCTCGGTGATCCCACCCCAACCCACGCACGAGAAGTAATAACGCATCCTCATTCAATAACGGCCCGGTGCTTTTGTACCGGGCCGTTTGCGTTGTGCAACATGCGCACAGCCGCAATCGTGGCGAGCAAATACGTAATGGAATCGACCGGGCACACGATGCCGTCAACCGCTACAACCACGGCGGTAGCTGCAGCATTCGAAACGGAGATATTGCTACCGAGTGCGAGGTCCGGCGCGTGTGCCCAATTCCTCGACAGCGCACGGCAGCGACCGATACTTTGCCCACCGTGCCGAAGCCGTCGCGAGTACACCAGCCCACGATCCCAGTGTGGGGACAAGTGCGCCTTCCCGGAGATACCCCCGAGGAAGTCGTCGAGTTCGTCCGCACGAACCACTGGGGTCGCGCTCCGCTCGAGCATGCGGACTGCGGTGTAGCCCTGCCTCACAAATCGGGAATCACCCCGACAAGCAGCGCGCTCGAACCCAAACACCGGCTCGTCGTACTCGGCGACTCACTCAGCCACGGCTTTCAGCACTTCGCAGTGCGCGACACAACCTTGTCGTGGGGCGCAATTCTGGCCGCCGAAGCCGAATTCGAATTCCGCACACCGGACTTCGCGTTCGGATCCGGGATGCCCCTCAATCTTGAGGAGGTCGCGCGCACGCTTGGGGCACGCAACAAACCGGAACTTCCCCTTCGGTCGCTTCCCAGTGCACTCATTGCCGTTCGGCGCGTGATGGCCAAGACCCACGACACCTGGCAGCGCGGAGATGGTCGACTGCCGTCGTACGCGCCCACTCCGGGCGTCCATATCGACGCGTTGGCACAGTGGGGATTCGACGTCCTCGACGCACTGCACCACACGGAGCTGACTCAGCGCAACCTGATGAAACACCAGCGGCCGAGTGCACTTGTACCGTTTCTGCACGAGGCGGACTTACTGTCTTCTGCGCGGGTGCTCTCCGCAGTTCATGACGATTGCGGTCGCCCGCTGTCCTTTGTAGAGGGCGCCGAATACTTGGGGCGCGACGGCGGTATTGACACGCTGGTAGTTGCGCTTGGCGCCAACAACGCATTGGGAACGGTCAAAGGGCTCACGATTACCTGGAGCAATAACGGCCACGACGATCCGCAATGCAAAGGTGCGTACAACCTGTGGAAGCCCGAACATTTCCGTGCGGTCTATGACCGCCTGGTCGATCGTGTGACACATATCAACGCCCGCCGGGTGGTGTTTTGCACGATTCCGCACGTCACAATTGCTCCTATTGCTCGCGGCGTTGGCGACAAGAGCCGCGACGGGTCACGTTATTTTCCCTACTACACCCGCCCTTGGATCACTGATGCGCGTTTCCAGCCGACCCGTGATGCCCACCTCACTGGAGCCGAGGCCCGCGCCATCGACGCAACCATCGATTGCTACAACGCGCACATCGAGTCCATCGTGCGTCAGGGTCGAGAACTCGGACATGACTGGCATTGTTTTGAACTCTCCGGACTTCTTGACCAAATGGCATCCCGGCGATACATCAACGACCCGAGCGCCCGACCGCCATGGTGGAAGCACGCACCACTCCCCGAAGGACTCCAGCACATATCCCCAGTGCTCGACACCCAATTCTTCGACTCCGCACCGCGACATCGCGCGCAACCGCGCGGGCACCGAATCCAGGGCGGCTGGTTCGGACTCGACGGCGTGCATCCCACTACAACGGGGTACGCATATCTCGCATGGAGCATGGCCAATATGTTGCGCGATGCCGGCGTCGAGTTTCCGCACTGCGACGCCGATGGAACCGTTGGCTTCCACTGGGAACGATGGACCGCCGCTGACACGTTGCTCAGCGCGCCGCCAGCTTCGGTACGCGCGGCGCTACACCGTATCGCCCAGGCCGATGAACTCAGCGATCACATTCTGGGGCCTGCACGAGAGCTGGTCCGTCGATTCCAGCGCTGACATAGCGAGGAAACCGGTAATTCGGTGCACTCATCACAACTGCGGACCGCTGCCCCGCTCGAGAATGCGCGACTCGAAGGTTTGATGCGGTGGAGTTTCGATTGCGTGGTGTGCAGCGCGGCGATCCAAGTACAACGCGCGCTGCGGATTTCCGGTCACGACCAGCGCTTGGTTTATCAGGCTTACCGAATCCGCGCGCCAATAATCCAGATGGCCGGAAATCTCAGTTCCGGGGTCCAGCCGCCGGGCGCGCAGCACCTGCACCCACGGATCTCGGCCCAAGACGCTGAGTAACTTGACCCGATCACCACGCGCAACAAGCGAGTACGCGCGCAACTGAGTCTGATCGGAGAGTGCCCGCGTCGTCGGTACATCCATTCCGAGGTGACCAACTGCGATCAAATTGGCAATCGGCGCCCCATGCCGAGCGGCATGCATCGCGAGCCGGGCGCCATAGCAGTGTCCTATGACCGTAATCGGCGCTGTGGTCACCGCAGTAATGGTTTCGAGATCCTCAGCAAGTTGTGGCGCTCCTGCGCGCGCCGCAGTGCTGATCGCCCCGCGCACCCAAGAGTTCGGAGTTGCGTAACCTGACCACGCGATCACCGCAACGCGTTGCTCCGGAGCAACGGTTGCGCAGGCGCGCAGCAGGCGCTCCGCCTTGGCGCGCGTGATGCGGTGCGCATCCACATTTTGCCGAATGCCCGGCACAATGACTGCGACTGCATCTGCGTGCGCGATGTCCCCGAGAATTTCCACGACGCCTCGATCGGCCTGCCAACCAAGATCCACCCGGAGATACTGACGGGGAAACTCGGATCCCGAGTCGACCGAACGCGGCTCCAACAGTTTTGAGAGATTCTCGATGCGAAATCCGAGCCGAGCGCGTTGTGCGTATCGCGCGCCCAACCGACGAACCTCGCGGTCGGCGCGCACGCCCTTGCTATCCGACGCGGTCCTCATCCGAGTCTGCCGGCGCTCAATCTCTTGATCAACGGCGCTTCGCTCGGCAAGCGAGCGAAGAAGTGCTCGCCGTAGGAGTTCCGCGTTGGCGGTGAGCCGCAGTTCGAGCGGCACCCCGGATAATCCTCCAAGCATCTCCGGCACCCGCAGGCATACTGCACGAACCGCGTCACGCGGCATCGAGGCAATGAATTGCGACACCGCATGACGCCGCGCCGGAGACTCCGGCTGCTCGAGCAACGTTCGAACCGCATTGATCGCCATCCGTACGGTTGCGGACTCACGCTCACTCATCGTGCACTCCCCCGAGAAAACGAAACGTAGTTCAACCGCCGGTGCCGCTGGGCTGCCTCGTGGTGGACCGCAAGCAGCCCTACCGCGGTAGCCGACCAGGGATAGTGCTCCGCTTGGCGGCGCGCCGCGGGTCGCGCGATCTTGGGAGGAACCAACAGCTGCTCCCGAATTTGTTGGGCAAAGTCCGCCGCACTTCCCCCGGCAACTCGCCCCGCCCCTTCGGGCGCGCCGACCAACAATTCGGGAAGTGCTCCCGCGCGATTAACCACAACGGGCGTGCCACTTGCGAGCGCTTCTACTACCGCAAGGCCAAATGTTTCGACCGGTGATGTTCCCACCACCAGATCGGCATTTGCCATGTGCAGCGCAACTTCTGGGCGGGCCCGTTGCCCGAGGAAGGTCACCGGAATTCCACGCGCGCGAGTTGCGAGCGCGCCGCGTTCTGGGCCATCACCGATGACCGTGCCGCGCACCGATATTCCCGCTCGCGTCAAGATGCGTATCGCATCGACGAAAAGATCCACGCGTTTATCCCGTACACAGCGCCCGACGTACAACAGTTCAGCCCCAGCTTGTGCATCGGGTTGGCTGCGCCGAACCTGCGGATGAAACACGTCGAGATCCACGCCGATTGGGACCCGGGCGACATTGGTGTACCCCAATCGTAAGAATTCCTCGGCGGCGTGATTCGAGGCACACACGACGCGATCAATGCCCGGGAGGTTGTGACGACTCCACGCATCGGCGAGCCGATGAACCGGCACCACGCGCGGAAACCGAGCACTCATGACCTCACCGATGCGCTCGTGTGAAAACAACACCGTCGGCATGCCGAGCTGCTGTGCGTAGCGCCCTAATCCAAACAGCCCGCTCTTATCGGACAACTCAAGATGCGTGCGCGCACCCGACGCGGCGGATTTCACAACGGATCGTACGAGTGCAGTATCGAGCAGCATGCGATAGCCGCCCGATCGCGGCAGCGATCTCGCGGGAAGCGTGATCCGAACATCGAATCGATCCAGTCGATCCACTCGAAACGCGGGACCCGGAAATATCAGCACGCGCTCGATTCCCTGGGCACCGTACTGGCGCCCAGTCTCTTCGAGATAGGTCCAAACGCCGCCCGATCGCGATCCATTTGCTACTTGAAGAATGCGCTGTGGGGACGCCCCGACGCGGAATGGATCTGAGAGCCCGCCTGCGGTCGCCGTGGCGCCAAGAACCATGGCCGAAGTATGCCAACGCGGAATTGCGCGAGTTTGACGTTGCCGCGACGCGTAAGTGAACTCTGGCGAAATCCTCCACTCGGCCCCGGCCATTGGCGACCGGGACCGAACGGGGAATGCGACCAAGGGCTAGCGGCCAATAGTGGGATCCGGGGATGGACCACCGGAGATGACTTCGGTGGGTTCGGTGCCGGTTCCGACAACGTCGAGCTCGTTGAGCTGCAGATTGTCGTAGGCCAGCACGCCCATTTCGGGACGATCGAGCCCCATCTCCTCGTGTTCTCTCTCCGAGCGAATACCGCCCTTGGTGAGCTTGTTCTGGATGGCAAAGAACGCGTACGCGATTCCGAACATCACCGTCCAGATCACAACTACCCCGATGAGCTGCGCCAAGAACTGCTTGCCACCGAGTCCGAGGTCATAGAACAACCCGGTCACTCCAGCGTCACCATGGTCGGTGCCATTCCATTTCTGGCCATACACACCGTTGGCAAAGAGCCCAACGAACAACACGCCGAGCGTTCCGCCGATACCGTGCACCGAGATCGCGCCAACTGGATCGTCAATGCCGCGTCGCTCAACAAAAAAGATCGCCTCAATGACAATAACCGCGGCAATCGCACCGATCAGCGCTGCTGCCCACGGGTCAACAAACGCGCACGGCGCGGTAATCGCAACCAGTCCGGCCAACATCCCGTTCGCCATCATGCCGGGATCGGGCTTGCCCATGCGTTTCATCACCCAGAACATGCCTGCGATTGCACCGAATGCGCCGGCCAATGCCGTGTTCAACGCCACAACCGCGAAGCGGACGTCCGTCGCAGCAAACGTCGACGCCGCGTTGAATCCGAACCAACCAAACAACAAAATAAATGTTCCCAACATCGCCATTGGAATGTTGTGGCCACCCAACGTTCGCGGTTTGCCGTCAGGGCCGTACTTGCCGATTCGTGCGCCCAACACCAGTGCGCCGGCGAGCGCCGCAACACCGCCAACGGCGTGCACGATTCCCGAACCGGCGAAGTCCACGTACCCGAATCCCAACTTCAGGCTGTTTCCGAGTTTGCTTAACCATCCACCACCCCACGTCCAACCGCCGAAGAGCGGGTAGTAGATCGCACCACAGAACAATCCCCACACGACGAACGACTTCCACTTCCAGCGCTCGGCCATCGAGCCGGTAGGAATCGTTGCGGTCGTGTCCATGAACGCAACCATGTACAAGAAAAACGCGGCAATCGGTGCCAGCGTCGCGGTCGAGTGATCAAATCCGGTGAGTGCGTATCCTCCTTTGCCCCACAAAAACACCCAGTCGCCCGAACCCAGTAACCCGGTGGCGTTGATTGCTTTGTCGAACCCGAAATAGCCGGCGTAGCTGAATCCCGAGAACATCAAGGAGAAACCGACAAGGAAATACCCAACGAACCCCAGCCCGAAGATTGCGAAGTTCGTCGAGACGACGTGCGCAGCGTGCTTGGCGCGACAAAACCCGGTCTCAACGAGCGCGAATCCGGCCTGCATAAAAACCACCAACACCGCGCCAAGCACGATCCACAACAAGTTGAGCGAGACGCCAACATCGGACGGCGCTGGAATGTTGGTCGCATCGAACACCGCGGTGGGTGCCTCCTGCGCAAAGGCCGGAACGGCCATCAGCACCGATGCGCCGAGGGCAAGACCGGCACTCAACGTGAGTTTGTGGCGAAGGCGCACGAAGAACTCCTTTCGGGAAATACCTGACCCCCCTTTGATAGGAAGGATCGGTTTCTGTCGCAGCGCACTTGCGTGAACGAGCCGCATCAACTTCCTGACGGAAATCTGACAATCAACCGGCCCTGGGAGCCCTATCCTGGGCGCAAACCGGCCGATGGAGGTAGCCGTGGCGATACCGGTAACCATCGTTCCCCACACCCATTGGGACCGAGAGTGGCATCAGCCGTTCCAGGTCTTTCGGGCTCGCCTCGTGCATCTCCTCGACGAGCTGCTTCCCATGCTCGAAGCCGACCCGAGCTACACGCATTTCTTGCTCGACGGGCAAACCGCCGTTGTCGATGACTATCTCGCAATGCGACCCGAGCGCGCCGCGGACATCGCTGCACTCGCGCGCGCGGGCCGCGTGGCGCTGGGTCCGTGGGCGATCCAAATGGACGAGTACATGGTTTCCGGCGAAACCATCGTGCGCGACCTTCAGGCTGGAATCGCGCGCGCAGAACAGATCGGTGGAGTGATGGAAGTCGGGTACCTCCCCGACATGTTCGGCCACATCGCGCAGATGCCCCAACTCTTCGCGCTCGCCGACTTCGCCCACGCAGTCGTGTGGCGCGGCGTACCGAGCACCGTCACACAAACCGCGTTTTGGTGGGAGGCACCCGATGGTTCGCGCGTACGCGCGGAATATCTCTGGGGGTCCTACTCCAACGGCCGCGATCTTGCGCACGACCCACACCAACTCATCGCTCGAGCGCGTGGGTTTCACGCCGAACTCGGCTCAGCATACCTTCCGGGCGCCGGTTTGCTCCTCATGAACGGCACCGATCACCAGATGCCCCAACCCCGGCTCGGCGAACTCGTCGCATCTGCAAATGCACAACAAGACGAATATCGCTTTGCGGTTGCATCACTGTTTTCTTACCTCGATGAACAACCTTGCGACGACCTCACCACCGTCCACGGAGAACTCCGATCAGGGGCACGCAGCAATGTGTTGATGGGTGTCGCCTCTAATCGCGTCGACATACACCAACGCTGTGCATCCGCGGAACGCGCACTCGAGCGCGTTGCCGAACCACTTGCAGCGCTCGTTCTCCCCCGCTCGCAATACCCTCACGCGTTTCTGGACCTCGCATGGAACTTGCTGATCACCAATAGCGCGCATGACTCCTCGTGCGCGTGCAGCGCGGACGAGGTCGTCGATGCAGTACAGGTGCGCTACCAAGAAGCACACGCGCTTGCGAGAGTTGCAATTGACGATGTGCGCACGCATCTGGAGCACCACGTCGATGCAGCACCGGGCACACTCGTCGCCATTAACCCCAACCCGTCCACCCGTCCAGCCCTCGTGCGCTGCGCCGTGCCCGGGCGCGGGCCGGTACACCTTGTCGATCACACCGGGCGCCCCTGCCTCACCCAGGTCGTCGCGCGCACCGAAGGCGACGCATACGTCGCCGAAGGACGCGGCGCCGAAGTGCACTGGCTCGTCGACATGATTCGCGGTCCGGAATTCGCCGGAGTTTCCATTGCGCGCTACTCGCAACACGATGCCGAGGATGGCGCCTACGAGGTGGTCTTCGAGAGCGTGCAACCTAGCGAACCACCAACGGACCTCCAAGCGGTCCGCGACGCGCTCGCCCCACTCGCCACAACGGATCGCCTCGTGCGCCTCCGACGGTTGCACGCGCCCAGTCACGAAATCGTGGCCGACCTGGGACGTATTCCGGGGTACTCGTGGACCACGGCAACCCTCGTCGACGGCGAAACCCCGCACGAAACCAATGCCGCTCATGCTGTGCACGTCGATACGCACACGCTCAACAACGGGCTCGTGCACGTTGCGGTGGATCCCACCACCGGCACGCTCACCATAACCTCCGCCGACGGCGTCACCGTGCAGGGCGCAGATCAACTCGTCGACGGCGGCGACGGCGGCGACACCTACAACTACTCGCCACCAACCCACGACACCATCGTGGCTGCACCCACGTTGGTTTCCGTAACGCCGACACACACTGGTCCGGTCACCGGCGCGCTCGAGGTCACCCGGACCTATTTTTGGCCAACCGCTGCGATTGGCAACGAGCGTCGGTGCGACCGTCGCACCGACGAGCACCAGACGGTGGTGGTTCGCACGACCGTGATGCTCAACGCTGATGAACCGTTCGTGCGACTTCGTACCGCATTCACCAACACCTGTAACGACCATCGTCTCCGCACCCACATCCCGCTTCCGCGAGCGGTGCAGCACTCGTACGCCGAATGCGCGTTCACCGTGGTTGCACGCGGGCTTAAGACCGAAGGGGGACCAAACGAATCGCCTCTCCCCACGTGGGTTTCGCGTCGCTTTGTCGATGCGAGCGATGGCGACGTCGGCGTAACCGTCCTGCACACCGGTTTGCTCGAGTACGAACTCATCGATAGCGGGGCAACGTTGGCGATGACGCTGCTGCGTGCAGTCGGATACCTCTCGCGTAGCGAAATGTCGCTGCGGCCAAACCCCGCCGGTCCGTTATTGCCCGTTGTGGGTGCGCAAATGCACCGCGAACATGTGTGCGAATACGCGATTTATCCGCACCGCGGCACGTGGGAAGACGCTCACTGCCATGCGGTTGCCGACATGTTTGCCACACCCGTCGAGACCGTGCCCGTCGCACCAGAGAGTGCGTGCGATCTCCCTGCCGTGCATGCACCTCTGAGTATCGAAGGCGCCGTTGTATCGAGCGTGCATCGCATTGCCGACGGGACGCTCGAGCTCCGGTGCTTCAACCCGACATCGCAGCCGGGCATGTGCACGGTCACGCGAAACGGTGAGCCCGTGACCGGGCGAATCGTAAACTTGCGACACCGTGATCTTGGCGCGTTTGACCGATCCCGCGAACTGCGCCCGAGCGAGATATTGACGGTGTGGCTCGACGAACCGGACAGCCGTCCGTAAGGTCAGACACCCACCGGCGCGAGCAGCGCCTCACCAGACTGCTCGTCGCTCATCCAGACCGGGTCAAGTCCCGGGAGATGCAGGCGCACTCCAGGTTTGTCGGCCTCCCACAACACTGCGGGGCGATTCCCGTGCCAGCGGATCGCGACACTCAACCGACCCACCCGCGTCGGAATATCAGTAATGGTGAGCGCTTGTCCCGCCCAGGTCGGCGGCAGATGCGTAACGACATCCACGGTGCCGTCCGGACGCTCTTGCGCTACGAGATGGCGGACGTGGCGCAGGAAATGTGCCGGCCCATCGGGACACTCGAGGGTCGGCCCCATGGTGCGCAAGATTGCTTCGAGATGAGACCACGGCGCCGCATCGTTGGCGCGGGTCGCCACTCGGCGACGATCTCGAAATCCGAGTTGATCGAATGCATCTTCGGCCTCGGTGTCGAAGCCCCAATCTTCGAGCGCCATCATCATGTCGGGCGTTGCCCGCTCGGTCGCGTGTTCGATCAGGAGCGACACACGCGCCGCGTCGATGGCGTGTTGGAGGCGTTGATCGGCAAGCTCGACTCGCATGCCACGCTGGAGCTGCGCGCGCCAACCCGCTTCAACCGCGTCGAGGCTCGGTAACGCGTCGAGCGCGATCGGTTCGCGCGTGCCTTCGGTGCAACACACTGCGAAGCGCAACATCGCCGCATGGGGCAACGGATATACGAGTGCGCAATGGCCTTTGGCGGCAAACGCACGCGGAGTTCCCACTGCCACCCCTTCGACAAGCGGGCTCGTTGCCTGGTGAAGGGTGTTCCACAACTCGGCGCGTGACGCTTCGTAGACGACATCACGCGGCGCCCGAGGCAACAGCAGGTCTGGACCGTCCGAATCGACACCGTCCGGGGCGACCGAGGCAGCAAGCTGCTCGGCAACAATCGCAATTGCGCATGCAGCACTGGAACGATTCGTAACCTCGACCACGAAGATATCCGGATGCGTGTACGCGCCGAAGACAACGGTGTGTACGTCGCCGCCGGCAACGCGCACGCGAGTTTCGATCGCCGGGGCGATACCCGGCCGCTCCTGGCGTGTCGAGGCTTGCGCTGCGGGGTCGTGCCAGCCGTCTTCAGCGCCAACCCATACTTCAAATGCCGCAGACGAACCCGCAACGACACATCGGCCGTGGTCGTCGATATCAACCGCCGACCGCGTCCCAAGCATCCCGAGGCGCGTCATCGCAATCCTCGAAATTCTGAAGTTGCGCTGCGGTGCATTAACACGGACACCATGTCCGCAGGACTCTTCCCATCGCGCAGCACCGCAACCACTTGTTCGACAATTGGCATCTCGACTCCAACCCGCGCTGCCAACTCAATGACCGCCGGTGCAGTCTTTACGCCCTCGGCGACCATGTTCATGGATGCGGTGATGTCGTCGATGGATCGGCCATGGGCCAACTCGACGCCAACGGTGCGGTTGCGGCTCTTTGGGCTGATACACGTAGCGATGAGGTCGCCCATGCCGGCAAGACCTGCAAAGGTGAGCGGGTCTCCACCGAGCGCTACGCCAAGCCGCGCCAACTCGGCTAACCCACGCGTGATTAACGCGGCGATCGCATTGTCGCCGTATCCGAGCCCGTACGCAGCTCCCGCGGCAATGGCCATGACGTTCTTGAGCGCACCCGCGAGTTCGCAGCCGATGACGTCAGGGTTGGTGTACACCCGAAACGTCTCTGCCATGAAAAGCTCCTGCAACTGCACCGCCGTTGGTTCGTGAGCGCACGCAATCACTGCAGCAGCCGGCTGACCTTCGGCAATTTCGCGCGCGAGATTTGGCCCAGTGAGTACTGCAGTCCGTGTCGGATCATGATCGGCCAAAACATCAGCGATCACTTCGGTCATGCGCATCAACGAGGAGGTCTCGATGCCTTTGGTGACACTGACCACCGGGGTCTGTACGCCGATTTGGTCCCGAGCGCCGGCCAGAACATCGCGATAGCCGTGGGATGGCACTGCCATCACCACAATCTCGGCACCAACGAATGCCTTGTCGAGATCACTCGTTGCGCTCACCGATTCCGGTAACGCAATGCCGGCCAGGTATTCGGGATTTTCGTGGGTGGCGTTGATGGCTTCGGCCACGTCCGGTTCGCGAGCCCAACAATGCACCGTGGCGTGACGGCCGAGCAACCCCGCCAGCGTTGTGCCCCAGGAGCCCGCTCCGATGACTGCAACCGTGATCATTACCCCGCATCCTTGCACGTTCGCACGACTGCAGCGTCGGGATCGCGGTGCCACCAGTCCACCGACGTGCCCGGCAAGAGCGTGCGCGCCCGACGGAGTGCTGCACAGATGCCCCGCATGATCTGATCGGTCGCGTCCCGAGGACGAACATGTTTTTCCACGATGAACGGTTCGCCGAACACGACAACAATGCGCGGACGGAATCGCAAGTCGGGTCGGCGACCATCGGGCCACACGCGCTGCGCGCCCCACAGCGCAACAGGAACTACCGGTGCACCGGATCGGGCGGCGAGTCGCGCGACACCACTACGGCCTGGCAACAAGTTGAGATCGTCGGAAATCGTTCCCTCCGGAAATACTGCAAGACACTCACCGCGCGCGAGCGCGTCCAAACCTCCCGTGAGCGCCTGTACCGCCCGCGGCGAATTTCGTTCGACGGGAATCTGCCCGCCATTGCGCAACAACGCGCCAAGCACAGGATTACGAAACAATTCCGCTTTTGCCAAGAAACGCAATCGGCGCTGCCGTCGTCGGGCTACATATCCAAGCACGAGCGGGTCAAGGTAGGAGATGTGATTCGAGGCCAAGATGGCGGGACCTACAGTCGGGAGCATTGCAACGCCTTCGACGTCGAAGCGCAACGTTGCAGCCAACACCGGGCTCAACAACATTTCGGCACCGGGATAGCTCCACTCCACCGCTGCAGTGTACGGGACCGGTGTTCGCTCACCCGGGCGATCTAGGGTGCACACGTGGATGTGCATGATCCCATTGCCGGAGTGATCATCCCGATTCGATCGTTCACGAACGGTCTCACGCGCCTTGCCCCTCGACTAACCCCCGAGGAACGCTCGGTGCTGCTGCGAACGTGTGCGACACGCGTCGTACGCGCAACGCATTCCCTGTCAACCGTGGTCGTTTCGAGCGCTCCCGAAGTCATCGACTGGGCCGCGTCTCTCGGCGTCAAGGTGCTTCCCGACCCCGGCTCGATCAACGACGCTGCGCACGCGGGTCAGGAGTACTGGCAGGCGCAGGGAGTGGGCCGGATCATTGTGGTGCACGCCGACCTGCCCCGGATCGAGACCCTAGAGCCGCTCATCCGATACGCGCATTTACCGGTTGCGACGCTGGTCCCGTGCCACCGCAATGACGGCACTCCGGTGCTCAGTATTCCTAGCGACGTAGCGTTCTCATTCGCATACGGCCCGGGATCATTTCACGCCCATGTTGACGCAGGCCGCAGGGCCGGCCTCGCCGTACACGTCATCCGAACGCCCGAGCTCCGTTTCGACATCGATCTTCCCGCCGACGTCGACGCACTCGAGTCAATCCAAAAACTCGACCTTCTGCTGCACCGTCGCACTGACTGCGCTGACGCGAAATCGCCGACCATAACGAGCGCGCAAACGTGAACGGAGGGGGCCGCGGCCCCCTCCGTCACAACACACACTCAGCTTCAGCGAAAGCGTTATTTACGCTTTGCTGCCTTGCGGGTACGACGCTTTGCCGTCTTCTTCGCAGGAGCAGCCTTCTTTGCTGCAGTCTTGCGAGTACGACGCTTGGTCGCCTTCTTCGCAGGAGCAGCCTTCTTCGCCGCAGCCTTCTTCCGACGCTTGGTCGCCTTCTTCGCCGGGGCAGCCTTCGATGCAGTTGCCTTGCGAGTGCGACGCTTGGTCGCCTTCTTCGCAGGGGCAGCCTTCTTCGCCGCAGCCTTCTTCCGACGAGCCGGCTTCCGTGCCGTTGTCTTCTTCGCAGCGGTCTTCTTCGCCGCTACCTTACGGGTGCTCTTCCGAGCGGTTGTCTTCTTGGCCGCAGCCTTCTTTGCTGTCTTCTTTGCGGGAGGCACGGTCACCACCTTTCTCTCTGGGTTGGAAAGCGCTGGCGCAGGTTGCGACAGCTGAGCACGATGAATCTCGTTAGGAGAACCACCGGCCTTCTGGGCAACGACGATCACGCACGAGGGAAGTGCATGTCGCCGAAGCGATCCGAACCAATCCGATACGAGCGCGGCAAGGGGATGCGACTACGTGGATTGGAGAACACGAGAACGAGAAGGTGCGGGCCGAACGCAGTGTTGCTGCGTTACCCGTCATTGTGAACGTTGCGTTCGCCCGTCGAGTGCAACTACTCGCCGCTCGAATCATCAGGACCTCACCGTTGAGGTCTGAGTTGTTCACACATACCTCCCACGACGACACATGTCGTCCGGAGAATCGAACTCTATGAGTTTACCGACGTCAAGTCTTTCTACGAACATTTCGCAAACGATGTGCAACACGCTCCACCTCGTTGGCAACTGAAACTTTTACATGCACTCACGCGCAAGTGGTGGATATGCAGGGTTCAAGGCACGCGCAACACACGCGTGATGTGCACACGCAACGCATTTGCGTCCGCGCGTTGCGCGGGACAGCGGGGAGGTGCGCGCCAATTCACCGACGCGTTACACCCTGCACCTCATCCAAAATCCTGGGCGCAAATCTGCAGGCCACAGGCCACTTTTGAAAGTTTTCCACAACCTGCGTTTGCGGCCGACTACATCGGAAACGCACGCAGCCACGAGCCCTCGCACACACTGCGTACGAGCCACACGCATGGTCACCTCGATCAGCGAGCGGATGAGCGCGCTTGCGCGCCTCGCTCACCTGAATCGGCAGTGAGTGTCCATCACCGAGACGCCGAGGGACGAACAGAATCCAAAAGGCGCTTGATGTTCCGTTCTCCGAAGACGCCTGCAAAGGTTGCCAAACGGAACTCCCAACAGTGCGGAGACTCTCGCCTCACGCATACCGCACTGATCACTGCCCAAACCATCACTGCGACATGAAGGCTGTATCAACGGCAGGCAGTACCGAAGACACGCGTAGCCCAACAAGTGACGAAGCCCACTCCCTCGCAACAAACTCGGGAGCGGGCCCCTAAAACAGACTTCTCACCCACACACGACCACAATGAAAAGAAGTCCACGCCGAAGGCGTGGACTTCTTTTCATTGCAGCCCCGAGCAGATTCGAACTGCCGTTACCGCCTTGAGAGGGCGACGTCCTAGGCCACTAGACGACGGGGCCAGGCTGCGATGTTGCTATGTATTGCGCTCGGGGGGAAGGACTCGAACCCTCAATAACGGGACCAGAACCCGTTGTGTTGCCAATTACACCACCCCCGAAGGTGGACCCTCCGTTAGTCACGGGAGCGAGCAAAGACTGTAGTCCGCACAAACCAAAACGTGTCGGGCGTCAACGCAGCCCTAGCCAAGGCGGGTTCGAGCCGCCTGCAACCGGGCTATCGAGCGCTCCCGACCGAGCAATGCAATGGAGTCAAAAAGCGGCAAGCCGGTGTGACTCCCCTCGACTGCGGCATAAATCGCCGGCATGGTCTTGCGCGCCTTGAGCCCGATGTCGTCCAGAACCGGCCGCAGGTCAATGGCCTCGGGCGTCCACGCGCACCTCGAAACGTGCGCAATAACGGCGTCGAGCGTCTCGGCCACTCGCTCCGTTGCGACAAGCTTCTCCCACGACTCTTCGGCAATGAAAAACGCTGCGTCCTCCACGAAGAGAAATGCCATTTGGTCCAAGAGCGCGTTCATTGTCGTCGCACGCTCTTGTCCGAGTTGCACTGCGGCAGCAAACACGGCTGCATCGAAGGCACCCCCGAAGCGCTCTTTGGCCTGCACCTCGATCCGCCGCATCAATTCTTCGGTCGGCAAGCGCCGCAGGTGCTCCCCGTTAAGCCACAAGAGTTTCTGCGCGTCAAACACTGCCGAGGAATGACTCACTCGCTCGAGCGAGAAATTGGCGATCATCTCGTCCATCGACAAGATCTCGTCATCTCCCGGCGGCGCCCAGCCCAACAGCGCGATGTAGTTGATGATCGCCTCGGGCAAAAAACCCGCCGCACGGAATTCCTCGACCGCAACTGCACCATGTCGCTTGCTCAACTTGCCGCCCTCGGGCGCCAAGATCAGCGGAAGGTGGGCGTAGACAATCGGTTCTGTAATCCCGAGCGCATTGCGAATAGCCAACACGCGGTGCGTCGTGTCGAGAATGTCCGCGCCGCGCAATGCGTGCGTTACCTGCTGGGCAATGTCATCGACGGCATTCGCCAAGAAGAACATCGGCACACCGTTCGAGCGCACAATGACAAAGTCCGGAATGTGCGACCACTCAACGCTGACGGTTCCCCGTATTGCGTCCTCAAACGTTGATACGCCTTCGTCAGGGGTGCGAAATCGGATCGAACTCGGGCGACCTTCGGCCTCAAATGCTTGCCGCTGCACATCGGTGAGGTCGCGACAGCGACCGTCGTAGCCCGGAGTCTTCCCCGCAGTCATAAGTTCGTCGTTGCGCGCACGAACTTCGTCTTCGGTGCAGTAGCAGCGGTAAGCATGCCCGGAGGCCAAGAGTTGCTGGGCCGTATCGAGGTACACGTCGAAGCGCTCGCTTTGGCGCATTGGCGTCTCGTCCCAATCGATGCCCAACCAGTGGAGCGTGTCCATGAACGACGTGATGTGTTCGTCGCTCGAGCGCCCAGTGTCGGTGTCTTCGATGCGAAACAAAAACGCACCACCGTTGTGGCGGGCGAACAAGAAATTGAACAGTGCCGTGCGCGCAGTGCCGACGTGAATTGCGCCGGTCGGCGATGGGGCCATGCGAGTGCGGATTGTCATGCGGGGAGCCTACAGGCGGATCCGAGCGCTGCTGCGGGGCGACTACCGTGCGCCCATGGACCTCGACACTTTCCAAGACGTGATCACCAACACCTACGGCGAACGTGACGCTGACCGCGGTATCGCCGAAACCATCGCATGGCTCACCGAAGAAATCGGCGAGCTCGCGCAAGCGGTGCGCAAAGGCACACCGGAACAGCAGCTCCACGAGATCGGCGACGTGTTGGCGTGGGTGACATCGCTCGCCGCCCAACTCGGATTGCGCATCGAGGACGCGGTCCAGCGCTACGCGCAGGGATGCCCGGTCTGCTCGGCGATGCCGTGTGCATGCCCGTGACGCCCTAGGGCGTTACAAGAATTTCCGGCAGATCGGGACCCGGCCAGCCATGCTGCAACCGATGCCGAGCCAGGGCATAGGCCTCGCGAACTTTCGCCGCGGGCTGTTTGAGATAGGCCTCGTCGATCCCATCGACTACGGATCGCCGCACTGGGTACGAGTGCCCGGCATCGTGCACTGCGTGTACTCGCCACGTCACAAAATCCGCGGGCGCCGGATCGAGATAGCCGAGCAACTCGCCGGCGATACGCACATCGTCGATCATCGGCGCACGGCCAAACGCCGCGGCGCGCTTCATCGCAATTGCCGACAAAACCGCTTCGACGTCGTGATCATGTTCGCCGACCGCCAACTGCAGCGATGCGTGCACGTGATGGACGAGCTTGACCGCAAACCCCACGTTCGGGCCCGGGTTCCCGAGCAGCGGACCTTCGGGTTGCCCATTCGCCACTGCGTCGCCGGGGCGACCCGTGCGCCACGGCCGCGCCGGAGGAACGCTGACGCCGGGCGTGAGGTTCGGCTCTTGCCGCGGCGTGTCGGCGAGTTCGGGTGCGATAAACGGATCGGTAGCCACGACTCGGAGATTACTCAGCCCCGCGCCTGGGCGCGGAGCAACCCCACAACGATCGAGTCCGCCAAGGCCTGCCACGACGCTTCGATGATGTTGTTGCTCACCCCGATGGTCGTCCAGCGCGTTTCGCCGTTGGTGGAATCGATGAGCACGCGCGTGATTGCCCCCGTTCCCTTTTGGGTGTCGAGGACCCGCACCCTGTAGTCCGCCAGATGGATCCGGCTGAGCTCCGGGTACATCGGGGCGATTGCTTTGCGCAACGCGCCGTCGAGTGCGTTCACCGGTCCATTGCCCTCACAAGTCGTCACGAAGCGCTGGTCGCCAACCCAGACTTTGACGGTGGCTTCCGTGGTGAACGTCTCGGACGCTTCGTACGCCTCGAGATCAGCTTCGGGTTCGTCGGTGATAACCCGGAAGCTCTCGACCCGAAACCACGGCTGCTCCCAACCCGAGGCGCGCCGCATCAACAACTCGAGCGAACCATCCGCCACCTCGAAGTGATACCCCTCGTGTTCGAGATGTTTGAGGCGATCCACGACGGTGTTCACGGTCGTTCCATCGAGGTCGAGGCCGAGTTCTTTGGCTTTGAGCACAATGGTGGACTTCCCGGCGAGCTCGCTGACCACAAAGCGCGTGCCATTACCGACGCGCTCGGGATTGAGGTGCTCATACGCATCCGGTCGACGCGCAATGGCGCTCACGTGCAACCCCGCCTTGTGCGCGAACGCCGACGAACCCACGTAGGGGGCTTGTGGGTTCACGGGCATGTTGACGAGCTCGGCCACGTGATGCGCCACGGGAGTCAGACGTTCGAGCGCGACACCAGTTTCGAGACTCATCTTGCACGTCAGCGCCGGAATAATGCTCGTGAGGTTGCAGTTACCGGTCCGCTCGCCGTAGCCGTTGATGGTTCCTTGCACCTGTACAGCACCGGCCCGCACACCCGCCAACGCATTGGCAACACCGGTCCCCGCGTCGTCATGCAAATGCACACCCACGACCGGACCGAAATAGCGCACCACATCGCTGACGATGGCTTCGACTTCGTGCGGCAACGAACCGCCGTTCGTGTCGCAAAGCACGAGCCGGGTTGCGCCGTTGGTCACCGCTGCTTCAAGCACACGCAGTGCGAATTCCGAATTGTGCTTGTAGCCGTCGAAAAAGTGCTCGGCATCGAAGAAGACTTCGAGCCCCACCTGCGCAAGATGCGCAACAGAATCGCCCACCATCGCAACGCCTTCGTCGAGCGTGGTCTGGAGCGCCTCGGTGACGTGGTAATCCCAACTCTTACCGACGATGCACACCGTCCCTGCACCCGACACGACCAAGTGGCGCAGCGTTTCATCGGAATCGACTTTGCCCTTGGCGCGCCGCGTGGAGCCAAAGGCCACCAACGTTGCATTCGTCAGGTGCAGTTCGCTCGGCGCACGCTGGAAGAACTCGTCGTCCTTCGGATTCGCTCCCGGCCAGCCCGCCTCGATGTAATCGACCCCAAGACTGTCGAGCTGTTCCGCAATGCGCAGCTTGTCTTCGACCGTCAACGAAATGCCTTCGAGTTGGCTTCCGTCGCGCAGGGTCGTGTCGTAAATCTCGATGCGTCGCATTTCGCTCATGACAGTGCTCCGAATTGATTAACGGACGTACTCGAGCCAGTCCTTGTACTGCTCGACGTGTCCGTGAACTGCGGCTTGATAGACCTCTTGAATCTTTCGGGTGACTTCGCCGGGCGGACCAATTTCGCGGTCATCCACGCTGCGAATCGGGACGACTTCGGCGGCGGTGCCGGTACAGAATGCCTCATCGGCCAGGTATAGGTCATGGCGCAGCAAGTTCTCGGTGACCACTTCGATCCCGAGGTCGCGAGCGATCGTCATCACGGAATCGCGCGTAATCCCGTCGAGTGCACCCGCAGATAATGGCGGCGTAATCAGCTTGCCGTTCTTGACAATAAAAACATTCTCGCCCGTGCATTCGGCCACGAATCCCTGCGTGTTCAACATGATGGCTTCGTCGTAACCAGCCTTGAGCGCTTCGACTTTCGCCAACGACGAGTTGATGTAGATACCCGTGCCCTTGGCCGCGACGGGATTGACGTTGGGATCCATGCGCCGCCACGAAGACACTTTCATCCGGACGCCGTTCTTGACCCCCTCGTCGCCAAGATACGAACCCCACGGCCAGATGGCGATCGCCACATTCACCGAACACGGCAGCGGGTTGAGCCCCATTTCTCCGTACCCGAGGTAAATAAGTGGCCGGATGTAGCAGCTCTCAACGTCGTTGACGCGAACCGTGGCTTTGATCGCATCACAAAGTTCGTCCGCCGAATAGGGCGTGTCCATCATGAAAAGATGCGCGCTTGCGCGAAGGCGGCGAACGTGATCCGCCAGGCGGAAGATCGCTGGCCCATTCGTCGTCGGGTACGCACGAATTCCTTCGAACACACCCATGCCGTAGTGCAACGAGTGCGTCAATACGTGCACGTTGGCGTCGTCCCATGGAACGAACTCGCCATCCATCCAAATCTTGGCGGTCTTTTCGATCGGCATGATCAGATCCTTCCTGCGACTGCGTCGCCAACTTCGACCGTCGAACCCACAACATCTTCGGTTGCCATCACAGCATCTCGGATACGCGCAGCGGCTTTGGTCTCACCGAGGAACTCAGCCAGCATTGCGGCAGACAAGATGGCCGCACGAGGATCGGCTTTGCCGGTACCGGCGATATCAGGCGCCGAGCCGTGAACCGGCTCGAACAATGACGGGCCGGTACGTGCCGGGTTCAAGTTGGCCGAAGCAGCCCGCCCAATACCGCCGGCAACGGCGCCGCCCAAGTCGGTGAGGATGTCACCGAACAGATTGTCCGTAACGATGACGTCGTACCGCGTGGGGTCTTGCACGAAATAGATGCAGGCCGCATCGACGTGGGTATAGGCAGTTGTCACGCTCGGAAACTCGCGCGCTACCTCCTGGAAGGTGCGTTCCCAGAGATCACCGGCAAATGTCAGCACGTTCGTCTTGTGCACCAGCGTGAGATGTTGCCGCTCGCGCCCAGCCGCCAACACAAACGCGTACCGCACACAGCGCTCCACGCCGAGCCGGGTATTGACCGACCCTTGCGTCGCGACTTCATTCGGCGTGCCTTTGCGCAAAAACCCGCCCTCACCGGCGTAGGTTCCCTCAGTGTTTTCGCGCACGACGATGAAGTCGATGCCCGGAGCAACAAACGGACGAACGTTCGCAAAGAGGTCGAGCTCGAACCGCAAGCGCAACAACAGCCCTCGTTCAATGACTCCGGGAGGAACATCTGGCGTCCCGACGGCGCCCAGCAGAATCGCATCCAACGTGCGCAACTCGGCAAGCGTTTCGTCCGGAAGGATGGCGCCATCGCGCAAGTACCGCGCACCACCCAAGTCGTAGGGCACGCGCGCATACGTCACGCCGGCAGCGCTCAGTGCCTTTTCGGCTTCGGCCGTTACCTCGGGACCGATGCCGTCCCCACCGATGATCCCGATGCGATGCGTCATTTCATAACCCTTTTCGTCAAGAAAAAACCGCCCACCAAAGTGGACGGCTGACAACGAGCGCTTTGGGGCGCTCGTTAGTTAAATCACAATGATGACGGAGGACTTCACAGCTTCAGAGCCTCGCAGGAGGCCGGTCTGGTGTCAAACAATATTTGCGGGATTTCCCCAATACCTGCGGGAAAAGTGTGTTTGGGCCGGGCGGGCGACTACCCTTTGCGCCGCTATGACCGAGACTCACCTCACTGCCGCCGCCCACCAACGCCTCCAGGAAGAATTGACCTGGCGGTCCGGACCGCGTCGCCTCGAAATCTCCGAGATGATCGAACGCGCTCGCGAACACGGCGACCTGCGCGAGAACGCCGATTACGACGCGG
>JBMOIW010000003.1:0-59503 GCA_049317145.1 Acidimicrobiia bacterium | reverse complement strand
GCTCGACGTAGACGTGCCAGACCTCGAATACGGCAAGTCCCAGCGTCAAGACGATGACCGAGAGACCGAGCACCCATGCGGTCGTAAAACCATCGTCTCGACGTTGGCGATCATGTCGACGCACGTAGGTACGCATCACGGGCATCCTGCGTCGATGAAGCGGTATTGGTCAATCGGTTCGGTGTGCGAAGCCGAAAGCACCTCCGGAAGGTTGACCTCAAAGCCGCCAGGAATGAGCACAACGGGCATGGGGACCTTCGCAGTGACGCGCAGCGTGCCACCAGCCCCCCAGTCGGTTCCTGCGTAGTCGAGTGTTACGTTCTGCTGGTCGATGCCGAGCGCCGTTGCCGAGCTTTCTGCCGCTTGTTGCGCCGCAGCTTGTGCCCCCGCACAGTTCGACGCGCGAACTCCCGCGCGCGCAGCTTCGGTCGCAATCGTCTGCGCGGCCGCCTGCATTTCGGGAACACGCGTTGCGCTTGCGACAATGACAAAGGCGGGAATCAGTAAAACACCTACTGCCGCAACCCACTCTGCGGCCATAAACCCACGCTGATCACGACGGCGCGTCACGGGGCCGCTCTCGCGACGATGCGCTTCTGGGCGGTGTAGCTCATCGTGCCCGTCGCATTTGGTACGCCTGGGAACCACGGATCAAAGTTGAAGTCCAGGGTCGCCGTAACAGAAGGTGCGTTCCCATCGCCGGCCCCCGAGCACCGTGCGCCAGAGATCTCGCCCCGTTCCGTTGGGCCCTTCGCCATACGATTCATTGCATCCGTTACCGCCTGCGCACATGCGACGTCAGTGGAGGCCGTGCGGGTTGCTTGACGGGCTGCGTCCGCTAGGGCCGAGCGTACGGCCGCGCGTTCGTACTGAATAAACAACACGTTCGCAAACCACGCAAGGAACATGAAGCTGACGGTAAGCAACACGACAAACTGTGCGCTGGCGAACCCGGAGTCATCGCGGGAGCGCATCATGATCGCGTACGCCGCGTTACTTGCCGGAGTTGGAGATATCGGTAATAAGGCCGAGAATGACGCTCGAGAGTTGGCTCTTGAACAAAACGGCGACCGCACCAACGATCACGACACCGGCTACTGCGATGGCGAGGTGTTCGGCAGTGACAAAGCCCGATTCCGGACGGTCCGTCATACGAACTTTGCTCGCAACGTAGAGGCGAAGAAACAAATTGTGCATTCGGATACTCCTCGATCAGCGGCCCGCTTGTAGGCCATCACGCCTATATGTCGGCCGCCTCATTCGCTGGTGCCGAAATCGCCGTCGGCTTGGTAGGGAAAGTCAGTTCCCGAACAGCATCTTGGGCACCGGTGCCAACAAGAACAGCAGGACGACCGGGGCCATCACCAAGATGACCGGGATCAACATCGCACCCCGTCGCTTGGTTGCATCTCGCTCGAACTGCTCTCGCCGCTCGGAACGCAAATCTTCACTGATGGACAGCAACGAACTCGCCAAGTCGCCCCCAGAACGGCCACTTTCCGCCAACGCTCGATACAAGCGCGCGGCAGCCGGTTCGGGGGTGGTGTTGGCCAACAGTTCGTAGGCGTCACTCGTCGACATTCCCCCGTTGATCCAATTCAGCGCCTCACCAAGTTCGCCGACCACCGGGCCGTTCCCGCGACGCACCACGAATTGCACGGCTTGGGTTAACCCGCTTCCCGTACGCATCAACATCGCCAGCAGTTGCGCGACGGTATATATCTCGATGCGCATGGCCTCCACGCGCACCCGGATCGCCTTTTTGACCCGGCCCCGCCACACCATCGCGCCCATCAGCGCACCGAGTGCCCCGCCGACCAACGCAACGAGTGCGGAGGCCGCCACAAGGCCGAGCGCTACCCCACCGGCGAGCCCACCGACCGTCCACGCCAACTGACGCATGCGGTACTGCTCCGGTGAGGTGTCGAGGAAACCGGCTTGGCGCAACCGCAAGCGCAGTGCATCGTCATCCCCCGCATCAATCATTCCCGAGAGCGTGCGCGCCAGGCTCGCGCCAATCGGGCCAAGAATGCGCGCCAGCACGCCGTCGGGGAGTGAGCCGTCGAGCGCAATGACCGCCGAGGCATCGGCACCGCGACCCAAGCGCGAGCGACTCAGTTGCGCGTACGGACGCACGCGCCAGCCAATCATGCGAGTGGGACGAACCACCATTGCCACCGCCAGCGCCACAAACGTTGCAACACACAACGCCAGCATGGAGACAACCGGGTCAACGCTCATGCGGGCACCTCCTCGAGGTTTCGTCCAAACACGCGCCGTTCACCAGGCAGCTTGCCGAGCTTGCGCACAATGAACATTCCACCGACGAGCATCAGACTGCCGATCGCAATGACGATAAACCCGGTCGACGAAAGATAAAACTCGCGGGCCGCACCGCCTTGCGCAATCATCATTCCGAGGAGCAAGAACGGCAGCACAAACACTGCACCCGCATTGAGTTTCTGCTCCGTTTGCGCGGTCTCAATATGGTCATTGAGTTGCAGATCTTTGGTCGTTGCCGTAGCCAATTCGCGCAACACATCGAGCACGATGGCAGGGCCGGCATCGGTGGCAACAATGAGCACCTCGATTACCCGATCGGACACCGGATCGGAAAGCTCTTCTTTGATGAGTTCGAGCGCACTCTTTTGATCGAGCGCCACGCACAGTTGGTTATAACGAGTAAATGTCGGGCGCAAGGGAACCGGACCGGTTGTGGCCAAGCCTTTCAACGCCTGGTGCAATGACTGTGACGCGGCAATGTTGGCCGTTAACGTGCGCAGCGCGTCTGGCCAGGCGCGCACGCGCGCCTCGGCAGTGGTACGCCGACGACGCGCGTAATACATACGCGGCAACGCGCCTGCGCCGAACGCCGGGACGACCGCAAACGTGGCAACACCCGTCACGGCGAACAGCAGTACGAACGTCACCACTCCCAAACCGGCGGACGTGAGCCAAAACTGGGTGGGTGTCGCGCTCGCGCCTGCTTGGGTGAGCCATGCTTGCCGGCTCACCTTCTGGGCGCGGGTGCGGCCTCGACTGTTGGCAAAGCGCATTTGCTCTGGAATCCAACCGGTGGCGAAACCGATCACGAAGTACACAAACAGTGCGGCACAAAGCCCCGCCAATAACACCATTACGCCACCGCCTCGATGCCTTCGAGGATCCGTTGGACGGACGTGCCGTGACGTTCGAGCACGACGTCAAGACGGTGTTGCAGTGCCTCGGGCAACGGCGCTCCCGTCCAGCGCAGCGGTGCACCGAAGCGCTCTCGTACAAAGATCGGTTCTACCGTGAACTCAGCCTCGCTGCCTTGCAATGCCGGCACCGCGGCGATTTCCATCACCTGACGCTTAATACGACCGCTGCCTTCGTCTTTGAACTGCACATCTTCTCGGTCGCAGTGCACGACAAAGTCGAACACGGAGGAAAAGATGGAACGCACTTGGCGTTCCGGCACGTTTTGCCCGGCCATGATCGCAGTGGCCGTCAGTGCTTGGAGCGCATCTTTGGCGCTGTTGGAGTGCACCGTGCATAACACGCCACACCCGGCATTCCCCGCCCGCGTGAGTTCAAACGCCTCTTCACCACGCACCTCACCAACGACCAAGAGGTCCGGGCGCATCCCAAGACAAATCTTGACGAGATCACGCAACGCAATTTCGCTATCGCCATTCGCGTCAATCGTTGACGTACGGGTTTGGTAGTACTCGCCATGCATGAGCGGCGCCGACAGCTCACGCGTTTCTTCACAGCCCAGCACCCGATGGGACGGCGGCACCGCACGAATAAGTGCGTTTACCAAGGTGGTTTTTCCGGCCGCCGGGATACCGCTCACCACGATCCCGGTACGGGTCATCATTGCGGCCGACAAGAGTGCCGCCGCATTGTTGGACAACGAGTCGAAGCGTACGAGATCACGCAGATCTTCGTGGTGCATGGTGTACTTGCGCAGCGTGCACGACAGTCGATCGGCAACCGGCGGAATGACGACACCAAGGCGCACTGCACCATCCAACACGCGCGCCTGCACAATGGGACTGCGCTGGTTGACTTCGCGCCCTGAGGTTTGGAGCAGTCGATTCACGATATGCAACAGCTCTTCTTCGCTCGTGGGCTCTTCAATATTGGCCAGCCGACCGTTCGCGTCGACGTAACTGACATCGCCTCCACTGATGAAGATCTCTTCCACATCATCGGCGTCGAGGAGGGGCGCGAGCACACCAAAACTCAAAATCGAGCGGGACAATCGACGCTGCATGTCGGTGGGGTCCGCCAAGGCGCGTGTTCCGGTACCAGCGTGCGATTCTTTTTGATACCGGTCAATTTCTGTGCGAATGAGTTCTTGGACTCGATCCGGAGCTTGCCCGGGATCCAATTTTGTTTCCGCCAGACGTTCGAGCGTGCGGCGACGCAGCAATTCGTAAGCCGTAGTCGTCATACCCAAGTCACTCCTCCGTTCGGGCCTGCCGGGGAACTGGCGGGCGGCGACGGGAGGTGCGCGAAATTGGGTTCATCGATGACGACTTCGGTTGCGCTGCGGACATTGGTGCGATTGATCGGCGGCAACATCACGTCCTCGAACACCGCCGCGCTCTGATCAGTGTGCGGTGCACCCGTGGTTGGCCGTCCGGGCTTGGACACCTTGGGCGGCTTGGGCTGTCGGGGCTGCTTCAACTGTTTGGCTGACTTGTTTCCACTCCGGCGATCCGATGCGGCTTTCGCCTGAGAACGACCAACCGCATGGGGTGACGGGACGATCAGATTCGCCAGTTCCAGCATGGCCTTGGTGAAGGCGCCGTTTGCCACCAGGCGTCCTTCCCAGTCTGCATCAGCAACGCGATCGTCGTCTCCGACAAAGCAATGCCCAACGATTCCGTTGACGCCAAGGTTCTCGTAGAGCTGGGCTTCCAACTGTGCCCGCTTGAACTTCGCCCCCGGGGCACGGTTGAGCACGACATATACCGGCGCTTGCGCATCGAGCATGCGGTATGCCACGAGCCATTCAAAGATACGCAGGAGCCCGACGGGCGACGCAGCACCGACCACAACGACAAGATCCGCGTGGGAGACAACACCGCGACTCGCGCCGAATCGTTCAAAGCCATAGGCACTGAGGTCTTCCAAGGAATTTCCGGCATTCACCACGGTGTATCCCCAAAGCCGGCGTGTCTCTTGCAACAAATCGACCACGTCGCTCGAGCGCAGCTGTGACCAGTCGTCCGGGTTGGCAATACCGGGAATGACATGAAACCCGACATGGCCGAGTGCATGATCGATGCGGCGCCCAACAACTTGGGGTAACGGATGCGTCTGATGCAGCGCCGCATCAATCGCCGTCAAAATGTTGGGCTGCAATTGGTAGCACAGACGACGCCCCACCGAAGGCCCTTGCTCGTCGGCATCCACGAGCAGCGCAACATCTCCTCGCAACGCAAGCGCGTCAGCGAGACCGATTGCCACTTCGGTCGCGCCACCACCACTCGGACCCGCAACGGCAATCACCCGACCATGCGCAGTGGGAATGTCCGGTACCACGGTTTCCGGGTGTGCCAGATCAAAATCCGCCATGATCGAGTCGAACGCGACATCGCCAGTGGATTGCAACCGTCCAGGCTGCAGCTGTTCGATCGCATACAGCAGGTCATCCGAGCGCGTCGTGCTGGGCAACGCCAAGTCCACGCCGAGCTGCTCAAGATATCCCTGGCCCAAACCGCCTTGCTCATCCGGATCGAAGATTCCGACGACTCGCACGCCGCGCGCCTGGAGCACCTGCACTTTGCTTTTGGCGAGGAACGTACTGACATCATCGATAACGATGACATCGAGGTCCATCTCGAGGGCCATCCGCGGTTCTCGCAGAATTTGGGCTTTCACTCCGGTGACATGGTCACGGATATGTGCTTGCAAATCGGTGCGCCACGAGCGAGCACTGGCAACAATGCCGAGCGTTATGTCCCCCATGCTCGTCACTTCCCCGGGCTTTTGGTCGCGATATCGCCGACGCAAGGGTTCGTGGTAACCGCCGACGCACCAGTAGCGAGGACGATTTGCGACTTCTTGCCGAGGGTCGTCGACAAGCGCAGATCATCACCGTCACGTTCGATCGCTACTGCAATCGTGGTCTCACCGGACGATGATCCGAGCGATCCGGATCCTGCGCTCTCGATCGCGGTTACGCGCAGGCCGTTCGCCACCCGACATGCCGTACCGTCATTCGCAACGCTGATCACATCGATACGGTCGCCTTTTGTGAGCCGAATACCTGTCACGAGCGAACGATCCACTTTGAGGGCCATCTCGCGTGTTTGCACCTTCGTGTTTTCGCGGGCTTGGCTGAGATGCGTTCGAGCAATTGGAGTCCCCGCATCGATGCGTACCGTGGCGTATCGCGTCTCTTTGCTGATTGCGTCATACGCAACGAGTTGGCTCGCGAGCGGCGAGTCCTTGGGGAGGGAGACCGCTTTGACCATTGCGGGGGTGACCTGTGCATCCGCATCAATGGCCTGCGTAGCGACGGCGACTTGCACCTGGGCCTCGCCTCGACCGAAGAGTGCAAAGACCAACACGAACGCGGCAACACCCGACACGATCATCAAGAGATGACCTCCGGAAAGTCGCGCGCCGGCTCGCCGACGGGGGGGCGCCACGGGCGCAACCGGCATTGCGGTCTGGGTGGCGGTTATCTGGCCCATCTCTCCTCCTTGAACTTTGCAAATGCGACAAACCCCCCAGCGATTCCGGGAATAACCGACCCCGTAAAGGAATGCTGCGCATCTGCCGATAGAGGTGTCGGCGGGTTCGGATACTCGTGCCCGGCAAAAAGAATGGGCATCGCGCCCGGCCGACTCATGGGAGGGAGACACCAGACCACGGCCAGTGCGCAAAAAAGCATGAGCGGAATTGTTATTCGCAAATTGCGAATGGTCTGGTATAAAAACTCTATGGCAGCAGGCCCGTTCAATCCTGACGATTACCCCACCATCTTGAAGCCTTCGGAAGTCGCCCAGTGGCTGCGCCTTAGCCCGCGGATGATTCAGCTCATGGCCAAAGATGGTCGTCTGCCGGCCATGCAGATTCCGGGTGTGCGTGGCTACCGATTCCTCAAAGACGACATTGCCGCCTTCATCGGTCGCTCGATGCCACATTCGATGCCGCAAACAGCCAACCAAGAAGTCGAGGCCGGAATCGGCTTCGGTCGGTAACTGCGCTGCGACTAGCGGCCCATCGGCACCTGTAGGCAATAACTCATTGCGGCAATCGGCAACATCCAGGTGGCGTTGTCACGACTACGAATCACTGCGTGATCCACACGTACCTCCACGATGCGTCCGGTAATCGCCACGGACGGATCTCCACCCCCGAACTCAAACACTGCGTTCGGTATGCCCGCGTACTCGCGGAGGCGTGCCGCGAACTGCACGGGATCTTTGTCGACGCGAGGCAAACCGGGTCGCGCTGCGGGTTGCTCCACCATGATCCCCAATATCGCGTGAATAGCAATGTTCGCAGTCGCACCAGAATCGATGAGCAGCGTCACGATCGTTTCACCAACGTGGGTGACATATCCGATAAACGTCCGCCCGAGACAAACAACCCGCAGCCGATCCCCTCGCCATTGCGCTTCGAGAAACACAAACGGTAAATCAAGGGAACCAAGATCGGCCTCGACTGCGATTAATTCGAGCTCCGCCTGTTCTTCTTGGAGCTCGCGTCGAAAGGCACGCGCCAGTTCTTCGAATTCGGGATCAAAACTCATCCCGAAAGGTTAGGCGCGGGCCCCAACCTGTTCGAGCCCTTCGAACACTGCGGCTTTCAGGCCCCGACGCGCGCACTCGGCCAACGTCGGAATCGGATCCAAGAGCTGACCCACACCAAACACCCCGGCGTACGGCACGTCGCGACGTTGCAAATCGAGTGCGCCGATGACGGCCGCCGCGCTCAACGCAAGCATCATCCCCGCTGCAACTGCAGTGCGCTCGACGCAGCCATAAATCAGCGGCGCCTCAACACTGCCTTGTCGGCCCCAACATTCCACGCGCACCGCACCCCATTGTTCGTCGGGGGTGCGCCGCATCCACGGCGGCGCCGTCATTTCGGCCAAACGCGTGTCGATGCGCTCCGCCTGAGGGAACGCCTGCGCCAACAGTGCAACACCGCTGGCAACGAGCGTGCAGTCGCGCGCCCCGATGGGCTCGGGAAACCAGATCAGCTCGTGCCCACGCGGCCGCACCTCGTGCAACACGCCACGGTGGGCCACTGCTGCGCGATTTCGCAGCGCGTGACGCATCACAGCCGCCGAGGCTGCACCCGCAGTGCCAACCCGCGCAACGTGAATCTCGTCGATCTGATCGAAACTGGATGCTGCATGCGCAGCCAACACATCACTGAAGCCGGGGGCAAACCCAGCGCCCGGAACCAGACGAGCCCCCGCATCTTCGGCCGCGGCATGGAGCGCAAGCACCTGCACAATCGCGTCGGCGTCTTCGGCCGCTGACGTAAACGCGCACCCGCGCTCGACAGCGAATTCCGCAAGCGGGAGATCACGGTCTTCCGGAAGCGCGCACGCCACCACTTCCACATCGTCGGGAAGGTCGCGCATGTCGGCTGCGGCAACTTTGGGGCTTGCCAACGCGCCCATGACTTGCTCAATGCGCTCACGGCGCCCGTCGGTGACGTACACGCGTGTCACCGACGGAGTGTCGACCAGTTGACGAGCTGCATTCGCGCCAACCGCACCGAGCCCGGCGATCAGGATCGGTGCGCTCACCGAAACTCCGGTCCCTGCAACTCGCGCCAGCCGCCTTCGGGTATCGGAGCGGACTTTTGCGCACGCATACGTACGAAGAGTCCGGCAAGCACCGCCAGCACTGCGACAAGGATTCCGCGTTGGTACGCCTTCATGGCCGGGGAGTGTGTCAGGCCGGAGCGGCGCCGTCCAGGCCAACCGGATTCCGGCGCAGCCAGCGGTACAACTCGTCTGCGCCGACGCGCCGCTCCTTCGAGTTGGCGATCTCGGAGGCCAAGCAATCGCGGTGGCCGGTCACCGGGCAACTATCGGCATCGCACACGAGAGCGCAGCCGCGCGCGGTGCGTGCCCGACGGTTCGGATGGGCAACAGCCCTTCGAGGACCAGTCCCAAGTCATGAACGTGCTCGGTTACTGCGTTTGGAACGTCGCAAACGATATTCGGCGCCTCGACTCCAATAAGCACCCACGAGTCGACGACGAACTCCCAGCCGACGTTATAGGGCGTGCCGTCATGTTCGAACTTGGCAACGATGGTTGTACCAGCCCGGCACGCAATTGCATACCGCTCTCCCACAAAACAATTCGCCATCGCACGACCGTTCGCTTTGAGTTCACGCCCATTCCGAAACACGTGCACCATGGCACCAACTGCATGGAGCCGACGTTGCGCCTCATCGGCCGACGGGAATGGCACATCGTCTACCCCCGGCAACGAAGCGCTGTCCTTCACGTGATCGCGGGCCGGTGCATAACCATGGGTGATCGCAAAATACGCAAGCTGCAGGCGATGCACTATCGGATGCTCCAACGCTCGTACGTCCTCGCCATTGCTGGAATCCAGTGCGCGCTCGTATCGCGCGTGGTGGGCCCGCCCTTGCCACACCCCATGATCTTCGAGCGCGGCAATCGACGAGGTCTCCCGAGTAGCCAAGCACTCAGTGCTCACCCTGCTCGGAATGAGCGTCCGCGCTTCGGAATGCTCGATCAGGTACGCGCGTGCGTCCTCGCAAAGGTCGGAGCGACGGGCCAGTACTGCATGGGTTAAGAGTCCACTCCGCATCGCCAAGGGCAGATGACATTCGGCGGGGAAACGCACATTTCTCGCGAGTTGCGCGTGCACCCTAGGAGTGTCCCCTTTGACCAGCATCACAGCCGCCGGTGCGGTAAGCCCGATGTTTCCGGCAAGCGCAGCCAACACCATGGAATCGTCATCGTTGGCAAGTTGGAGTTGCACGTCGCCGGGAAGATGCGGATTTCGCGCCAACGCGTATCGCACATCGGTAACGGAATCCGCGGCGAGGAAACGCATCGTTGATGCGGTAATCGCTCGATTTCCGCTCAACGCCACCCGAACCGCGGCGTCCGAATCGCGGGCAAGCTCCAACTGTACGACAAATTCAAGGCACTCATTGCGAGCGAGCGCTATTCGCACTCGAGATTGCGAATCGTGCGCGACCAGCGATTGGGCACTCGGAAACAGGTCGGGGCATTCCGCGATGCCGTGGCGAACACACACATCTTGGTCACGAGCGCACGCGTGCTGCATCGCCTCAGAGAGCCCGGCATGCGCGATCACTTGGCGACGAATTGGTGCTCGGCCATGGCGCATGTAATGCGCAACAAACGCCGGGGCAAAGTGCGTTGAGCGCGGAATGCAGCCGATGAGCTCGAGATCGGTGTTCTCCACCAGCGACGACAAGAGTCGAAGGCGCTTTGCGCTCGGGTACGGCTCGAGCACCGTGTGCAATACCGCACGCAGACGCGTCACCGACACCGGCCGATACCACAGGTCCAGTCCGGATTCCCGATACGTTGCCAAAAACGCAGCAATCTGATCGCGCTCGAGGAGATCGGTAGCGGCAATGGCGATCAGTACGTGCAGTTCATATGCGCGCAGCACCGAGGTCTCCCGCGATTCACGCGCATCGATCAACGGCATCAGCGCACGTGCGGTACGGCGCGAATGTTTGTGGCCGAGCATTGCACGGGACCAGTCGGTGGCAAATGCAATAGTTGCATCGGTGGGCAGCCGGTTCGGAAGATGTTCGCGAGGCGCGTAGACGACGTGCAACGCCCAAGCATCGAGGAATTTCGTGAGCGATCCATTGTCGATGAACACGGCCGTTAGTGTTTCGGATCAGCTCCGTTCGGGTCCACCGAGAATCGCTCACAATGGATGGTTCATCGACGCGGGGCGGGTGGACGCAGCACCGGGTTCGGGCGTACCGATGGTTCCGGAGCCGGTCGGGGAGTGGTGACGCGGTTCACAAGCGCTCGCAGCGAAGACTCGTCGGTGGCGACGTTGCGATTGAGGATCGAATTGGCATCGCTGCGCAGCAGCCCCACGATGGTCTCAACGACGATGCGGCCACCAACCGGACCAAGCCGGTACGGCGCACGCTGTGGGCCAACGATCTTGCCGTCACGCACGGGATAAGCGTGCGCAGTGGCTTCGGCCAAGATGTACGTCCACAGCGGTGCGTTGTTCGCAAACTCGGAAGACACACTCACCAGTGTCTGCGCTTCACTCGCATCGCCAGTCGCTTTTCCGACCAAGATTTGGCTATCCGGTAGCGGCTCGACTCCCATCGCTCGTGCGACGGATTGGCCGGACGGTAGGCCAAGTTGTTTACTGCGCAACAGATTGCGCATGGCCAGATTCGCCGGCCCCGTCCCAGTGGTTGGCAGGGGCAACAAACTCAACGCGTGCGTGAGCGATCCGTCGATTTTATAGGACGGCTGGGCGCGCACCGATGGATTCCTCGCGCCCGGCACGAACAAATCCCAGTTCAGTGCGAAGTTCGATGGAGCCGGTGCGAAGCCAGAAAGATCCGAACCGGCTTGATACGTGCCGGAAAACACGGAAAGGCGATCCACATTGGCATTGATGCGATACAGCCCGCGAACCATTGAGTGTCCATAGCGATAGGCCGCGACCGAAAATTCGACCGGCATCTGCTGACATGGGTTATAGAACCGAAGGTTTGTTTGCCACCCGCGGTCGGTACGCCACACCACATCGCGAGTGACGCGTGCTCCCGCGATGATCGGCAGAAAATCTTGGAGCACAATCGTCTGGTAAGTGAATACCACGCGTTGGCGGGCGCGAGTGAATACCTCGGTCGCACTCATGCGCGGGGTTTCGGCGCGTACCCGATCCACGATTTGGTTGTGGAACCGTAAAAACAAGGTATGTATCGCCGCAACTATGCGGTTCTCGTCATTGCGAGGATCGCCGATGATTGCCTGTCCCGTCGTGGCGTTGCGCGGCAAATCCACTGCACCCACATCCGGACTACCCGTGAGCGCGCGTCCCACTTTGAGATGCATGCCGTCGCTCTCATACAGCGACGGTGAGCCAGACGGGCCGGTGCCATACACGCTATCGAGATCGAGTTGCGGTGTACGAAGGTTCTTCAGCGCGCTGATCGGGGTTGGGGTCGTCAGATCGTTGGGCCGGTCATCCAGCGTGAGATCGTGATCGACAAACTGTCCGAAGTACGTGTACCCCGCAGGGATATCCGGGTTGTCCTCGGGATCGGCCTGCCCCTCCGGGGTCGGTGTTGTTTCTGCTTCCGCCATCATCGACGTGCTCAGCGCACGGATCGACGTGTCGGTCCACGTTGCGCCAGCAAGACGCGGGAACATTTGCCCGTATCCCGAACCAGGTATGCCACACGACGCATCCGCGGCACCAGCAATGCCGCTGCTCGACGCCACCCCGAGCGCACTCGGAGTAACAATCACGCTCGCGGCAATCACACAATTGAAGAACTTCCGTGTTCCTATCACCATCGGTGATCTCCTCGGCATTCGGATACGCCAACTGGAGCGCAGCGACGCACGCGTGAGCGGTGGCGGCGCCGAAACGAACGAAATGGACCGCGCGACCTACGCCTCATTGGAGAAATCCCAAATCGCGTTGCGGCCCAGTAAGCACCTGTGCAGGATCGACGTGCAACACGCGCGCAGCTAACGTCCCGAAGACGGCCCGAAAGTCGGTCGTGTATTTCAAATCTCCGTCATCGAGACTGGTCAAGCTCGGATATTCGCCGTACAGACCACTGCGCACGCCATTACCGGCCACGAACATCGGCGCGGCAGTGCCGTGGTCCGTACCGTTGCTCGCGTTAAGGGCAAGCCGGCGTCCAAACTCCGAGTAGGCGACCACCGTCACCGGCTGCCCGAGGGCATACGTCTGATCAAGAAAGGTCTGTACCGCATCGCCAAATTCACGCATGAGATTGGCGTGCGTGTCTTTCTCGGTAGCGTGCGTATCAAACCCACCGAGCATCACATGAAACACGGACGTCGGAATTTTCGCGGCGAGCATCGCGCGCACCGCGTCGAGTTGCCCGCGCAGGTTTCCGGCCCGCCGCCCGGCAGCTACCCCCGTGTTCGTCGTGGTCGTCGTTGTTCCCGGGCCACCCTTAGATACGTTCGCTGGTAGGACGTTGTGCACGTCGCGTTGGATCGCAGCGAGATCGCGCATCGCCGTCCGATAGACGTTTTCCCATGCACCGCGTGTTGTGTCTGGCGCACCCAGCTCTCCGTACGCTTCATTAATCATCGTCGGAATTGCAACGCCCGTTGCCGGAATTGCGGCCGGACGCCGCTTGGACCCCGTAAGCAGCAACGGAATTTGTGTTCCGATCGATACGGCGTGCATCGGGCTCGGACTTTGCGCATCGAGCCATCGTCCAAGCCAGCCCGTCGCTTCTTGACGGTCGGGCACCCCGCTTTGCCAAATGTCCATCGAGCGGAAGTGGCTGCGATTCGGTTGCGGGTATCCAACGCCATTGATGATTGCGAGCGAACCCGCATCCCAGAGTGCCTTCAGTCCCGTGAGCTCAGGATGCAAACCCAGTCCATCGGTAAGGGGAAGTACTTCGTTGGGACCGAAGTGCATGTCCTGACGCACTGCGAGATAGGCACTGTCGGTGTAGGGCACAACGGTGTTGAGTCCATCGTTCCCACCCGCAAGGGTAATGACAACAAGCGCGTTTCCGCCGGCACTCGACGCGCCAGCCTGCGCAGCCGCATCCAGCAACGTATCCCAGGGATGCCAGCGCAACGCCCCACCAACCGCGCCAAGCGCACCAACGCCGAGGAGCCCGAGTACCACTTGGCGACGTGTGAGGTTGAGTTGTTCCATCTAATTCACCTGATATTCCGGGGCGACCAACGCCAGCGCCGCAAGAGTGGAGACATCGCCCGCGTGCGCATGCAACGTTGCGGCCGTACCTTCGGACCAGACCACGCCCAGTAACTCGGCGAGCGCATCCACGCGCTCATTGGTACTGCGCCCGCTGAGCGAACGCAGGTCCGCACTGCGGACCACCCGCGCCGCAAACTGGGCACGGGTCAGTGCGGCGGCGGCCGAACACCAACCTTCGTTTCCGGGCCAACCGCCCACGCTCGGCGGGCGAAACGGCAGCTGGCCCAGGCTCTCCAATGTGCGTAACGCATCTGCTTTCTCAGCAGTCAGGTTGAACAGGCGCATTGTTCCGATCACATATTCAAGCGGTGTCTTGAGTAATCCGGTACGTGCCGCGTCGCTTCGAAACGCGTCATGAAGCAGAATCGCTTCGACGAGATCGCCGATATCAAGCCGCTGCGCAAAACGCGCGGCGACGTCGTTCACCACCGAATCATCGATAGTGACGGGGTACGCGAGCCGACTCCACCAATGCGCAGCGACGTTGCGGGCCGTTGCGTCGGTCATCGCAATGCGCACGATGTCATCGCTCCCGAAGTTGCCGCTTTTTCCCAATACGGTCTTGGTCTTGTTGTCGTGACGACGCGCCACGAACGCCACGTGTTGAGTGCGCAACGTGTACGACCACCCGGTGAATGCTCGGGCCGCTTCTTTGACATCCGTTTCGGTGTAGTGCCCAATACCGAGCGTAAACAGCTCAAAGAACTCGCGCGCAAAGTTCTCATTGGGGCGTTGTGCCACATTGCTGTCACCATCGAGCCACACCAACATGGCCGCATCCGATACCAGCCGCCGCATGAGCTCCGCGAAATCACCGAGCGCATAGGTGCGCAACAGTTGATTCTGGTCGTACATCAACTTGGCGGACTTCACTGTTTCGACCGACGTGGCGAAATGATCGTGCGCGATAAACGTTGCCTTCTCGCGTAACGAGTTGGTGCTCTGCGCCATGCGGTTACACCACCAGTGCGCCAGCGCAATATTCTCCCGCCGATCAGTCGCCAGCCGTTTTGCGAGCGCTTGTCGGCGGGACGCTTCGTCAGCACTGCGGTCGAGAGGCGTGAATGGGGCAAACGTTGGGGGCGCGAGCGAATCGGCGGCATCGATTGTTGTACGGGCCTGCGCCACGCGTGCTCGTGCGGTGGGGATGAAGCCGGCACTGCTGGCAACAGCACGCTCGGCCGCTGTCGGAGCAAAACCCGTTCGGCGCAACAGCATTGCAACATCGGTGCTCGCGGTATCCATACGAACCAGTGTCGGGCACGATGGTGAAAACCGGGTGAGAAACCCGTTAAACGCCGGTAGGGAACAAGCGGCGCAGAGCCCGCAATCAAACCGGGATTCCTGGTCCTAATCCCCGCCGGGATGTCTCAACGAGTAAGCGGGGACACGCCGAGCACGGGAGGCTGCGGCGCTTTCGGGAAAACCCGGCCATACGCATGCTCGCGCACAGCATGATCTGGATCGCTGCGCAGCGCGACGAGCAGCTCGGGTCGGCGCGCCGGCACACGGGACAACACGAGCGCGACTGCGCGGCGCACTTCGCGGCGCTCATCGTGGCTGAGTTGCACTAGGTCCGCGTCGTCGAGATCGGGACGCTGCGCCAGTGCTATCCGAGTGGCGATGGAGGTACTCGCTAAAAGGTGTTTGCGCGCCAGCTGCGGAAGATCGGGGCGGTGGGCCAACGTGCACTCGACCTGAAGCCAGACAACGGTGTGCTTTGCGCGATTTGGGACACCGATCCCGAGCGCAAGGTGATCGAGAGTCTCACCCGACGCGTTGGGGTGCTCCGCAATGTTGCGATGCAACCGGACCTCCGGGCGCGCCAGCAAGGGACGGAGCGCAGGGTCCGGAGTGTACGGATTCAGCGTGAGGTTTCGCAGCGCGTGATAATCATCCGACGCTAACGCCAACGGACAGCATTCCATGAGCTGCGCGGGTGCCGTGGAGAATCGAGTCTGGCGCTCGAGGTCTGATTGCGGACGTGAGGACAACGACATGAACGCATGCTACGAACATCGCGACCGGTCCTGACAAGTCCTCGCTCGGAGATGCTCGGGCAACCGAGGCCGGTCCCGTAGGGTGAGGTTGAGGAGACACCACTGCGTCATGAACGAAATTCCGTTACGAATTCCACTCCGCGATGGGTGCACTGCCCACGGGTACTGGCATCCGGGGAGCGCCGGGCCAATCGTGGTGTTTGCCCACGGATTGTTGAGCTCCATGGACGAACCGCTCATCGTGCACGCCGCGCAGCTCCTCGCTTCGCAGGGCAACGCGACGTATCGCTGCAACTTCTACGCCGACGCTGAGGATTCTCGCGGGTTCGCTGCCACCACCCCTACCCGCCATGGCGAAGACCTCGATGCAGTAGCGCACACCCTGCGCGCCAACAATCCCGGCCGACCGGTAGTCGTGGTCGCCCACAGCTTTGGCATGGTCGCCGCAACACTGATGCGCGAACCACTCGATGCCCTTGTTGGTTGGGACGCCAGTCATCACGCGCATTTCGGTTGGCTGGACGAGTTATGCCGACAGCGCGATGGCAGCCTCACGTTTGTGGACTCGCCCGCAACAGAAATCTCCCCTGCATTTGTCGCCGAAGCTCAAGCGTTGGATTGCGATGCGCTGATCAGGATGGTCGCGTGCCCCGTGTTCTTGCTGCACTCCACCACCGAACCCCACCGCGCGCAGTCGAGTGCACGCTATGCAGCTGCCGCTCCGGACTGCCGCGGTGACCTCGCAATCGCAATGTCCAATCACACATTTGGCTGCGATGGCAACGTCGCAGAACTGTGTTCCTACACGCAACGGTTTCTCCGCGATTGTTTTGCGTGATTCGCGAGAAGTCCTTGGCGCTCGCGAAATACCCTCGTAGGGTGAGCGTTCCATACGAACACGTCGATGGACTCGCCGCATTGGGATCGTCATTCGCACGTGTTCCCATTTCCGTGATGCGAAACCAGGAGGACCTATGAGTATTCGATTCCTTGGTCGTTTAGATTTCTACTTGGCCCAAGGCGGTGGAGGATCGTGGTCATTTCAATGGGAACGATTCATTGACGACACGGTTGCCTACGGGGGATGGTCCCATGACGGCCTGCACTTTCTTGGTGATGGCGACCACCTTCGCGTGTTTCGCGATGGCCTCGGCCGCGAAATTGCTTGGGAAGGCACCGTCGCAACACAACGGCACGGATCGTTCCAAACAGCGGTTGGCGGTCTATGGATTCACTCGGAGTCGGACGGTTTGGATCGCGCCAGTTGGGCCCGCATGTTTCATCACCACTCCGTTGCCGAGCTCATGCCAGCCAATGTTCCGGTGCACTGGCTCCAAGTGCTGGCCGCCGACGGAGTGTCCGCACCGGTTCGCGTGCGGAGTCACGCGCAACGCAATGCAAGCGACGCTCGGGGGTTGTAAACGGTGCTGGGCTCCTAAACGTCCCGGTGAACACGGCATCGAGATTCGCACCATCGCGTCGCGCGAGTGGCGGACGCACGATCGGTCCGTATGGAAACAACAACGCCCCCGCCGAGGGCGGGGGCGTGGGGTGGGGCTAACAAGAATCGAACTTGTGACCTCATCCTTATCAGGGATGCGCTCTAACCGACTGAGCTATAGCCCCAAAAGCGAAGCCGCAGGTTAGCAAAGGGAGCGCTGGGCCCGCCCAGAGGCCCTCGGCCCGGGCTATTCCGCCGATGCGTCGTCATCAACAACGACGATTTCGACGCCGCCCACGACGTCGGCGAACAGGTTGTAGAACGCGGCCGCCAGCGTGGTGACGATCGTAAACAGCGCCACGAGCACGAGCCCGATGAGCAGCAGTCCAAAGATCAGCTCGCCCGTCACCAGTCGGAAGTTGCTCGTGGAAATGAGCTGTCCGACGAAGTCGTTCACCTTATTGATCGCACCAAGAGCATCGGCCAACAACCACAACGCGACGAATGCCACCAATGTGGTGAACATGCCGCACAAGTGGAAACATAGCGAGACCTTTAGCACGGACCACAGATCGAACTTCTTGATCATTTGTCGCGTCGTGTTGGAGTCACGCGCCATTGCCTCTTGCTTACGCTGACGGCGCGTGACCTTCTTGACGGCCTCGACTTCCGGCTGTTCGGGCTCGATGGTCTTACTCACGCCATCGCTCCAGCACCCGTCTCTTCACCGAGCACCGGCGCAACCGCCACGATGGACTCGCCGTCGTCGAGCCGGGCCAAGCGCACCCCGGTGGCGTCTCGGCCCTGCGAAGAAATTTCGCTGACGGCCATCCGCACGATCTTGTCTCCCGAGGAAAACACCAGGATTTCATCTTCGGGACCCACCACAAATGCCGCCACGACCTCGCCGCGGGCGGCGGGAAGCTTCATACCCCGTACGCCCTGACCGCCGCGTCCTTGCTGGTTGAACTTGTCGAGTTTGGTGCGCTTACCGTGCCCACTGCTCGACACGAACAACATCACCGGCTCATCCCGGGCCACATCGCAGCCCACGACACCGTCCTCGGCATTCTTGAGCTTCATGCCCCGCACTCCGGCCGTCGCTCGGCCCATAGCCCGCACGTCGTCTTCGGAGAAGCGGATCGTCATGCCTTGACGCGACACCATGAAGATGTCTTCGCTGCCATTGGTCTGGACAACCTTCACGAGTTCGTCGCCCTCGTTGAGGTTGATAGCGATGAGGCCACTGCGCAACGACGAGTCGTACTCACTCATCTTGGTTTTTTTCACCGTGCCGCCGCGGGTCGCGAAGAACAGATACGCGCCATCTTCATAGGTGCGCGTATCGATGATCGCCTGCACGGTTTCGTCGGGTTGCAACGGCAACAGGTTCACGATGGCAAGCCCGCGTGCGGTGCGTTCTTTCATGGGGATTTCGTGCCCCCGTAAGCGATACACGCGCCCGCGGTTCGAGAAGAACAGCAGGTACGCGTGGGCAGTCGTGGTGAGCAGGTGAGCGACGTAGTCCTCGTCTTTAAGCTTGGTGCCCGCAACTCCACGGCCGCCGCGGCCCTGCGTGCGGAACGCATCGGCGGACACGGTCTTGATGTAGCCGGCCTTAGAGAGCACAACGACAACTTCTTCGTCTTCGATGAGATCCAGCACGTCGATTTCGCCGGAGTCGAACGTGACGTTGGTGCGGCGCTCGTCGCCGAACTTCTCGCGCACTTCGGCGAGCTCCGTCTTGATAACCGTGCGCAGCTTGGCGTCGTCGGCGAGGATGGACTTGAGCTCGGCGATTGTTTCCTGCAACTCGGCGAATTCGTCACGCAACTTTTGGGTCTCGAGTTGCGCGAGTCGGCGCAACGGCATGTCAAGAATGTGGTTCGCCTGAATTTCGGTAAAGCTGAACGGCGCTGCCATCAAGCCCGCACGCGCCGCATCGGTGTCGGCCGAGCCGCGAATGAGCTCGATCACCGCATCGATCATGTCGAGCGCGCGAATCAGACCCTCAACGATGTGGGCCCGATCTTCGGCTTTGCGTAAGCGGTACTGCGTGCGCCGCGTCACCACCACGACTTGATGCTTGATATACACGGTGAGTGCTTCGGCGAGGTTGAGCACCTTGGGTGCTCCGTCAACGAGCGCGAGCATGATCACACCAAAGGTCGATTGCATCGTCGTGTGCTTATAGAGCTGGTTGAGTACGACCTGCGCGTTGGCGTCGCGCTTGAGTTCGATGACGAGGCGCAAGCCCTGGCGCGACGACTCGTTACGAACGTCCCGAATGCCTTCGATCTTGCGTTCCCCGACCAACTCGGCGATCTTTGACCCAATTGCTTCGACCGAGGTTTGGTAGGGAACTTCGGTGACGACGATCTGCTGACCGCGCTTGCCTTCGGTGATCTCGGCCACGGCCCGCATCCGGATCGAGCCCCGCCCCGTGCGATAGGCGTCCATCATCCCGGCCTTGCCCAAGATGAGCGCGCCGGTCGGGAAGTCCGGGCCCTGCACAAACTGCATGAGATCGTCGGCGGTGGCCTGCGGGTTGTCGATCAGGTGCGTGGTGGCGTCGATGACTTCGCGCAAATTGTGGGGCGGAATGTTGGTCGCCATTCCCACGGCGATGCCGCCACCGCCGTTGACGAGCAGGTTTGGGAATCGAGACGGCAGCACCTCGGGCTCTTGCGTACGCCCGTCGTAGGTGTCGAGGAAATCGACCGTGTCTTCGTCGATGCCTGCCAACATCTGCATCGCGAGCGGCGCCAGGCGCGATTCGGTGTACCGCATGGCGGCCGGCCGGTCGTTGGGGTCGGGCGAACCGAAGTTTCCGTGGCCGTCCACGAGTGGGTACCGCAACGAGAAGTTCTGCGCCATGCGGGCCAACGCGTCATAAATCGCAGAGTCACCGTGCGGGTGGTAGTTGCCCATGACGTGCCCAACCACCTGCGCACACTTGGTGTACGGACGCTCCGGACGCAAACCGCGGTCGTACATGCCGTACAAGATGCGGCGGTGTACGGGCTTGAGTCCGTCGCGCGCATCGGGCAGCGCACGCGACACGATGACCGACATCGCGTAATCAAGGAAGGAGCGTTCCATCTCCTCTTGGATCTCGATCGGTTCGACGTTTCCGAGCGTTTGTTGACCGTCCGGCATGGTGACTGAATCCCTTTACACCCGTTAGATATCGAGGAAACGCACGTCTTTGGCGTTCGTTTGGATGAATTCGCGGCGCGCATCGACGTCGTCGCCCATGAGCCGCGAGAAAATGTCGTCGGCGATTGCCGCGTCTTCGACACTGATCTGCAACAGCGTGCGCTGCGCCGGGTCCATCGTCGTCTGCCACAGTTCCTCGTAGTTCATTTCTCCGAGGCCCTTAAAGCGGCTGATTTCGGGCTTGCGCCCTTCGTGACGAGCCAAGAACTCGTTAAGCGCTGCGTCGTCGCGCAAGTACGTCTTCTCTTTGCCAAGGACCGCGGAATACAACGGCGGTTGCGTGATGTACACGCATCCCGAGCGGACGAGCTCGGGCATCTGGCGATAAAAGAACGTGAGCAGCAACGTGCGAATGTGTGAGCCGTCGACATCGGCGTCGGTGAGCAAACACACTTTGCGATACCGGATCTTTTCGGCATCGAACTCGTCGCCCAGGCCCGCACCAATTGCCGTGATGAGTGCCTGCACCTCTTCGTTCTTGAGCATCTTGTCGACGCGGGCACGCTCGACGTTGAGGATCTTGCCGCGGATGGGCAGGATCGCCTGAAAGTCGCGGTCGCGCGCCTGCTTAGCGGAACCACCGGCGGAGTCGCCTTCGACGATGAACAACTCGCACCGCTCGGGATCGTTGGAGGAACAATCCGCGAGCTTGCCGGGCATAGACGCTGAGTCGAGAAGTGACTTACGGCGGGTGAGGTCCCGGGCCTGACGAGCCGCCATGCGGGCTCGGGCGGCCTGGGTGGCCTTTTGGATGATCTGCCGCCCTTCGGAGGGGTGATTATCGAGCCAGTCAGCGAACTTGTCGTTCGTGACTTTTTCGACCAGCGAACGCATTTCGGTGTTGCCGAGCTTCGCTTTGGTTTGCCCTTCGAACTGCGGATTGCGCAACTTCACCGAAATAATCGCGGTGAGCCCTTCGCGAATGTCTTCGCCGAGCAGGTTGTCGTCTTTTTCTTTGAGTAACCCTTTGGCACGCGCGTATTTGTTGAGCACGTTCGTGATGGCTTTCTTGAAGCCCTCTTCGTGCATCCCGCCTTCGGTGGTAGCGATGTTGTTCGCAAACGAATGGATGCTCTCGTAGTACCCAGAGTTCCACTGCATTGCAATGTCGACTTCGCCGGCCTCTGCGGCATCTTCGAAGGCCGCGACCTTTTTAAAGATCGGTTCTTTGGACGCGTTGAGGTGCTTCACGAAGTCGGTGATGCCACCGGCGAACCTGAACGTGTGCTCGATGGCCGGCTCGGGGCGCTCGTCGGTGAAGCGAATCTCAAGACCCTTGTTGAGGAACGCCATCTCGCGCAGCCGCTCAATGAGGGTCTGCGCCCGAAACTCGGTTTCTTCGAAGATCGTGGGGTCCGGCCAGAACGTGACGGTGGTCCCGGTGCGCTTGGAGTCGCCAACCCGCTCGAGCTTGCCCTGCGGATTGCCGCCCTTGGCGAAATGCATTTGGTGCTTGCCGCCGTCGCGATGAATCTCGAGATCAAGTCGCGTACTCAACGCGTTCACGACCGAAACACCGACGCCGTGCAAACCACCGGAGATCTTGTAACCCTCGCCGCCGAACTTGCCGCCCGCGTGCAACACGGTGAGCACTACCTCAGCCGCGGACTTGTTTTTGTATTCGGGGTGGAGGTCAACGGGAATGCCGCGACCGTTGTCGACAACGCGACAACCGCCGTCGGCCAACAGTGTCACGTCGATGCGCGTGCAGTGCCCCGCCATTGCCTCGTCAACCGAGTTGTCGACGACCTCGTAGACGAGGTGATGCAGACCCGATGGGCCCGTCGAACCGATGTACATACCGGGGCGCTCTCGAACCGGCTCGAGGCCCTTGAGTACCGTGATGTCCTTCGCCGCGTAGGCCACGCGTGCGCACCTCTCTCGCTCGACAACAAAAACCGGAATGTACTGGGGTCCTAGGCGCTCATGTGGCCCACGGACGCCGGGAAAACCGGGGGAATAGCGGGCCGCATCCTACCAGAGGAACGGTCAATTTTCCCCGGGTACCGGCCGGATGGGCCGGTTGTGTCGCAGTGTTTCCGCGCCCCGAATCACAGTACGAATCTCGTGCACAACCTCGCCCCCGAGCACCTCGTTTGCGCGGGTCACCAGCGCATCACGCAAAAACCGCAGCGGCGACGCCCACGCGTTGGAATCGAGCTCGATGGTGAGTACCCCGTTGCGCACATGCGTTGGAATCGCGTGCGCAGCAAGCGCATCGCCGACAAGAGCGTTCCAGTTTTGTACCAGCAACACAAGTTCGTTGGGGCGCGCCAAGCCGAGGTCGCGCGTGACGTAGGCAAGCGATTCGGCCAACGAACGCGGCTCGTCGTCAAAACGGTCGCTCATGCGTATCTCACGCGTCGATCCGTCCGTCGACCACGCGGATTACTTGCTCGGGTGTGACCGGCGCGCTGCCCGCGGTGGTGAGCAAGGTTTGGCCGTTCGGCAGATTCGCCACCAGGGCGGCCGAACGAGTGGGATCGAGCTCGCTGAACACATCGTCGAGCAACAACACCGGTTTGTCGTTGATGATCTCGGTCACCAAGGTGTGGCCGCCCAACCGTAAGGCGAGCGCCAGGCACCGCTGCTCGCCTTGGGAAGCCTGCACCCGGGCCTCTAAGCCGTCCAGGAGAAGTTTCCAGTCGTCTCGGTGCGGACCGACCAGGGTGACCCGCCGGTCATGTTCTTGGCGACGCAGACGGCCCAGTGCGTCTCGCAACAAGCCCTCGAGGTCGCCGTCAGCCTCGGGTGGACTCGCCGCCCATGGAGCCTCGTAGGCCTCCCCGACCTTGGCAGCCGCGCCAGCGAGGTTGCTGTATGCCCCCGCAATCGCGGGAAGTAACCGATCAGTGAGGCGCAACCGACCGCGCAACAGCGCGGCGCCGTGGGCAACGAGTTGATCGTCGAAGACTGCAAGCGTTGTGGAATCGATGTCCCCAGTACGTAGCGCCGCATTGCGTTGTCGCACCACGCGTTCGTAATCGCTACAGATCGCGACATACCTCGGTGCCATTGCTTCGAGGAGATCATCCAGAAACAACCGACGCGTTGCCGGGCCACCTTTGATGAGCTCGAGATCATCGGGCGCAAACACCGTGACGCGCAAAAACCCAACCAAATCACGGGTTCGCGGCAACGCCTTGCCATTCACGCGAATCCGATTCCGGCCCACGGCATGTAATTCGGCTTCGAGGAGTTGGGGCCGACCGGCCCCATCCTCGACCTCCATGCGGACAATCGCCGTCGGGGCCCCAGTGCGAACGAGGGCCGCATCGGGCACACCCCGCAACGACCGGGCGGTCGCCCCCCATGCGACGGCCTCCAGCAGGCTGGTCTTGCCCTGCCCGTTGGCCCCCTCGATGACGAGCAGCCCGTCCGGAAACGCCAGCTCGGCCTCCCGGTAACACCGGAAGTCACGTAACCACAGCCGGCGAACGCGCATTTACGAAACGCGCACCGGCATCAACAAGTACAAGAAATCGTTGTTGTCGGTGGATTTCAGTGTCGCGGGCTTGAGTGGATCAACGGTTTCGAGAATCAACTCTTGTGCGTCGACCGCGTTGCAACCATCGAGTAAGAACTCGGAGTTGAACGCCGCGGTGAGATCGGTGCCTTCGAACTTCGCGTCAATTGATTCGCGTGCTTCACCAACTTCTTGGGCAACTGCGGAAACTTCAAGTCCATCACTCGTCATCGCGCAACGAATCGGCGAACTGTCGCGTCCACCTTGACCAACGATGCGCACACGCTTAATCGCTTCGGCGAGCGCGTCGCTGTTGATCGTGAGTCGGTTCGGATACCCGCTCGGAATGAGCTGCTCGTAGTTGGGGAACTCGCCTTCGATGAGACGGGTGGTGATTTCGGTTCCACCAATGCGGAACGCCACCTCGCGCTCGTCGAGCACCACTTCAAGCTCGCCTGTGCCCAGCAAACGCTGGACTTCACCCAAGGATTTCGCGGGGACCAACACTTTTTGGCCTTCACTCAACACGCTCACACCCGGCAAGTCACGAACTGCGAGACGGTACGAGTCCGTGGCAACCAAGCGCAGCCCCGTGGTGGTCGCGGTGAGCAACACACCCGTGAGGATCGGTCGCGCGTCATCACGCGACGCAGCCGGCACGACTTGGCGCAATGCATCTGAGAACGCAGCCGCATCGACGCGCACTCCCGAACCGGACAGTGCTGCAACACGCGGAAAATCATCTGCGGGCAAAGTACGCAACGAGAAGTTGGAACGACCTGATGTGATGCGCGCGTCGTCGCCGGTGACATCGATGCTCACTTCCGCACCAGCAGCAGAACGCACGATGTCGGACAACAAGCGCGCGGGCAACACCGCACGACCATCACGTTCACCAGCCGCAGCGATCTTGACGGTGATGGTGAGTTCGAGATCGGAGCCGACCAGTTCGAGCGTGTCGCCCGATACTGCGCAACGCAGCCCGGACAACACTGGCAGTGCACCCGTTCGGGATGCAACGGCCCGTTGGGCGGTGCCGATTGCTTCGGCCAGGGTGTCTCGCTCGCAGCGGAACTTCACTGCCTACCTCCAGTTACTTGTTATGTATTTGTAGTAGTAGTTGTAGTGCCTGTGGATTGGGGATATTGCCGCAATTCGCAGGTCAGACCAGGTTTTTTCGTACACAGGGGTAAATCGGTGGTCCACAGGGTACTGGGTGGATCCCGGGGACCCCGGCGCGTTGTCCGGAATTCCCAACCGGATATCCCCAGCTGTCCACAGTGTTATCCACCGGGGTTGCCGAGCTTGATGCGAGCAATGAGCTCATTAACTTGCTCGAAGATGGCCTGGCGTTCAGTCATCTGCGACTTGATCTTTTCGACTGCGTGCATGACCGTCGTGTGGTCGCGGCCACCAAACACCTCGGCAATACGCGGGTAGCTGTAATCGGTGAGATCGCGAAACACGTACATCCCGATCTGGCGCGCAGTGACCAATGGACGGCGACGGCTGGCTCCACAGAGATCGTCGATTGTCCACCCGAACATCTTTGCGGTCTCTTCAAGGATGAGCTGCGGGGTGATCTGGCGCGGCGTTTGAGGCGGGACAAGATCGGCGAGGACGTGTCGCGCAATCTCTTCATTGAGTGGTTCGCGGTGCAGGCTCGAGTAGGCGGCCACCCGGATGAGCGCGCCTTCCAGCTCGCGCACGTTGTCGGAGATGTGGGTCGCAATGAAGTCGAGCACCTCAGGCGGAATGCCTTCGAGGCGCTCCGCATCAGCCTTTTTGCGCAAGATGGCGAGGCGGGTCTCGAATTCCGGCGGCTGAATGTCGGTGATGAGGCCCCATTCGAATCGGCTTCGGAGGCGGTCTTCGAGGGTGGCAATGGATTTGGGCGAACGGTCAGACGAGATCACGATCTGGCTGTCCGCACCGTGCAATGAGTTAAACGTGTGGAAGAACTCTTCTTGGAGCTGCTGACTGCGTTCGAGGAACTGGATGTCGTCGATGAGTAACACATCCACCTCGCGGTAACGACGCTTAAACGCCGGCGTCGAGTTGGTGCGGATGGCATCAACGAACTCGTTCATGAACGTTTCGGTGGAGACGTAGCGCACGCGCTTGGCCTTAAACATTGCTTGGACGTGATGCCCGATCGCGTGCAGCAGGTGCGTCTTACCGAGCCCGGCGGGCCCGTAAATGAAAAGTGGGTTGTAACTACGCGCCGGCGCTTCGGCGACGGAAAGCGCGGCTGCGTGGGCGAACCGGTTTGAGGTGCCAATGACGAAATTGTCGAAGGTGTAGCGGGGGTTGAGCGTGCCGGGCATCCACATCGGAACTTCGGCGCGCGCGGCGGCAGTGTCGGGTTTCAGGGCGCTGGATTGCGGTGCCCGGTTTGGGCTCGCCGCAGCGGTGGGCGTTGGGGCGGGAGCGGGCAGGTCGGTTGCGGTGATTGCGTCGTCGGGGCGCGGCGCCGTTTGCACAACAAATGTCACCGAGACATCGCGGCCGGCAACGTCTCGCGCCACGTCGCTAATGAGGCCGGAATAGCTGCTTCGAATGCGTTCGCAGGCCACACTGCTCGGAACACCAAGGACGAGTTCGGTGCCATCGAACGACACGAGATCTACGCCGCGGAACCAGGTGTTCCAAGTGGCTTGCGCGAGTTGCGACTGCAGTAGTGCGGCGCATTGATCCCACAGTTCGTCGTTCACGACACCCCTCATTTCGTGATCCACAGTCGAATCCACAGGTGTGGACATCTCAGAAAACCGATCCGGGATTGCTCGCAGGTGCTTAGCCATCCACAGGAGGGGCGGACCGTAGCACCGGGTCCCCAGGCGCTCAAGGGGAGCGATCCACCGACCATTTTGCGGGGTTTTCCCTCACCTGGGGTGCGATCCACAGGGAATTCTGGGGCTCTGAGCGGGCGAAGTGGCACACGATCGCCTCTTTGTAGAGACTGAGGATTCCTTCGTTGCGAGCGTCGCGGCCTGTGCCCTAGCATTCCCCGGTCATCTTCGAAGTGTTCGGCTCCGCCGAATGGCCGAGAGCGCACAAACGAAGATCTTGAAGGAGGCTCTTGCGTGAAGCGCACATTCCAACCCAACAACCGACGTCGGCACAAAAAGCACGGCTTTCGCGTCCGGATGCGGACACGCGCCGGGCAGATGGTGCTCAAAGCCCGCCGGCTCAAGGGCCGCAAGCGGCTCGCCGCCTGATCCAACGGATTTCTGATCATGCAACATTTGCCCAACTGGGGCGGGCGCGGCGATGGAGCCGTGGACCCCTATGGATTCGGGCTGTTCCCGGCCCCGCTACGAACCCACCTCGGGTTGCCTACGCCATCGGCAAAGCCTTCGGCGGGGCAGTCGAACGCAACCGGCTCCGACGGCGCCTCCGAGCGGTGTTTGCCCGACGTGCCGGCGACCTTGTTCCCGGCGGGGCGTACCTCGTCGGTGCCGGGCCAGCTACCGCAGAGCTGGATTTTGAAGCACTCGACGAAGCGGTGGCGCAGCTCCTGGCCCGAGTCCGGCAGGAACTGACATGAGCGCCGGCGACACGCACCGGCTCTCGCCACTGGCCTGGTTGCTCACGCTCGTTATTCGCGCGTACCGATTGGTGAGTCAATGGCTCCCGCAGCGCTGCCGTTTTTACCCTTCGTGTTCGGCCTACGGCCTCGAAGCCATCCAAGTGCACGGAGCGGTGCACGGTTCGTGGCTCGCAGTGCGCCGGATCGCCCGATGCCATCCGTGGAATTCGGGTGGAATCGATCATGTACCTGCCAACCCTAAAGCGAACGCCTGTTCGCACTCGATGTCGTAAGGGATCTCATCGATGGACGCAATCATTAGCCCGATCAGCACGATCCTCGCCACGATTCTGGCGTACGTCTATGCAGTTATCCCGAACTTCGGGGTCGCAATCATCATCTTGACGTTCTTCGTGATGCTGTTGTTGTTCCCGCTTACCGCCAAGCAGACCAAGTCGATGCTGGCGATGCAGCAAGTGCAGCCTCAACTTAAAGCGATTCAGCAAAAGTACAAGGGCGACAAGCAAAAGCTCAACGAAGAGATGATGAAGTTCTATCAAGAGAACAAGATCAACCCGTTGGCTGGGTGCTTGCCGCTCGTCGTCCAGATGCCGATCCTCTTCGGGTTGTTCAGCTTGATGCAGAACCCCCAGAACTTCTTGCCGGCTGACTCCAAGCTATTTGGCGCTCTTTGTCAGGGAGCCGACAAGGCGGCGTGTGGAGAAGCGATCAAGGCCTCCTGGTTCCCCTCATCGCTCGACTTTCTAGGCCTGAACCTGCACTTCAGTGCACTCAACATCAAAGGCGGGTTCTGGACATCGGTGCCCTACTTCGTGCTCGTATTGCTCTCTGTGGCTGCGCAGTACTTCCAGTCGGTGCAGGCGCAGCGGGGCCAGACCCAGATCAACAAGCAGATGCAGATCATCAGCCGGGTAATGCCGTTGGGCTTCGGCGTGTTCTCCTTGAACTTCCCAGCCGGAACGGTCCTCTACTGGTTGGTGTCGGCGTTGGCCCGCATCGGGCAGCAGGAGATCATCCTGCGCAAGATCACCCTCCCCCACCGGCAACGGATTGCGGATGCGGAGGAAGAACATCCAGCAGATGTCGTGGAAGCGCAGACCACCGCGCCCCGACCGAAGAAACGAAAGAGGAAATAACCATGGAGTGGATCGAAACCACCGGAAAAACATTGGCGGAAGCGGTCGATCGCGCGCTCGACATGCTCGGTGTCGACGAAGCGAATCTCGAGTATGAAGTAGTCAGCACAGCTAGAAGCGGCTTCATGGGTATCGGCCGCAGCGACGCGCGCATCCGTGCCCGAGTGAAACCCGTAAGCCGCGAGAAGCCGGGAGAACGTCGTCGGGGTCGGCGCAGTGATCGTAAGAGCGAGACGGCCACGAAGAGCGCTCCAGCGAAGGCCCAGCCCATGGGCGCAGATGCAACCAATGGCCACGCCGAACTGGGCGAGACCACCACTGCGGCTGGACCGAGAAAACGTCGCCGTCGGGGCGGTCGAGGCCGCAGCCGTCAGCCCAACGAAGGACAACCCACCACCGCTGCGGAGACGACCGCATCAACTAGAGGAGTAGCAACCGTGACGACTGAACTTTCTATTGACGAGCAAGCGGATGCTGCCGGCGTTTTTGTCGCTGGCCTACTCGATGCATTCGAGATCGATGCGCAGGTCGACACGGTGATCGAAGAGGACGCAATCCTCGTCGATGTTCAAGGTGGTGATCTCGGGCTCTTGGTCGGGCCGAAGGGCGCAACCATGCAGGCAATCGAGGAGCTCACTCGAGCAGTTGTGCTGCACCACGGCGGCGGCTCTGGAGCGCGCATCAATGTAGATGTGGCGGGATACCGGGCGAAGCGGCGCGAGGCGCTCGCCGCGTTCACTCGCCAGCTTGCTGAGAAAGTCAAAGAGACTGGAACTGCACAAGCCCTTGAACCGATGTCGGCGGCAGACCGCAAAGTGGTCCACGACACGGCAGCCGAGATTGATGGGGTGGCCACGGTTTCCGAAGGCGAAGATTACCGCCGGCGGGTTGTTATCGTGCCGGCGTGACCAACGCCAACCTCGTTCGTGTACTCGAGCGGTCCAAGGCTGAGGGTTTTCTCGGTCCGGGGCCGCTCGATTCACATATCGATCACGGCCGGGCGCTCGCAGCAATCATCAGCGAATACCCTGGGCGCTTTTGTGACCTTGGATCCGGCGGCGGGATTCCGGGCCTGATTCTCCTTGATAGCTGGCCGACCAGTTCGGCGGTGCTGCTCGACGGAGCCCAACGTAGATGCGCATTCCTTGAGTGGGCCGTTGAGGAACTGGCGTGGACCGATCGCGCAACGGTTGTGAGCCAGCGGGCCGAAGAGGCCGGTCATTCGGAGTTACGGAATAGTTTTGATCTGGTGGTGGCTCGAAGTTTCGCTGGCCCGGCTGTGACCTCAGAATGCGCCGCTCCCCTCCTCACGCTCGGCGGTCGACTCGTGGTATCCGAGCCGCCCGAATGGGATCCGCAGCGTTGGCCTGAAGCGGGACTCGCAGGGCTGGGGCTCGTGCCTGAGGGTCGCCATCGGGCGGGCTCGACGAGTGCAGTGGTCATCCGCAAGGACAGCGTGACCGATGTGCGCTATCCGCGCCGGGTGGGCATTCCGGAGAAGCGCCCCCTCTGGTAGCTCGCGTTTCACGTGAAACTGCTCTAGAGCTTTTCCTGAACCGCTGGGTCCGCGCATTCGGGTCTCGCAAGCGATAAACCGTTAGTGAGATGACCCTCAACCAACCCATCGTTTCACGTGAAACGCGGATTTCTTGACCTGGGCCGCTCGCGCGGTCGAAGATCAGCGGTCATTTCTTGAAGGGAAGCTCGAACGATGGCCAAGGACAGCAAACACCGGGTCAAACAACGCCCGCCAGCATCGCGGATAAAAGATCACTCGCCGCACGAAACAAGCTCCCGGGATCGCCTCACAGAGATCAATGAACCCAAGGTTTCCGGCTCTACTGAAGAGCTCCCGCCCTACGATCTACCGCGCATTATTGCGATCGCAAATCAAAAGGGCGGCGTCGGTAAGACCACGACATCGGTGAACCTGGGCGCCTCCCTCGCAGAGATGGGGTACCGGGTCCTTATCGTGGATCTCGATCCTCAGGGCAATGCGTCCACCGGGCTTGGCATCGTGGCCCGCAACCTTGAGAGATCGATATACGACGTCATTATTGACGAGGCATCCATTGACGACTGTGTCGAGCCCACGAGCCTCAAGAATCTCTTCGTTGCGCCAGCCACCATTGATCTGGCGGGTGCTGAGATCGAGTTGGTGCCAGCCTTCTCTCGTGAGTTACGGCTTCGTAAGGCCCTTTACGAGATCCGAGACGATTATGACTACATCCTGATCGACTGCCCGCCTTCCCTTGGGCTGTTGACGGTGAACGGTCTGGCTGCGGCCGACGATGTGATCGTGCCGATCCAATGCGAGTACTACGCACTCGAAGGCCTTGGCCAGCTTCTGCGGAACGTGGGTCTGGTACGCGGAAACCTCAATCCGTCGCTCGACGTACGGGGCATCGTGCTGACCATGTACGACAGCCGCACCAAACTTGCTGACCAGGTCGAGACTGAGGTGCGCGAGCACTTCGGACCCAAGGTGTACCGCACGGTTGTGCCCCGTACGGTTCGTATTTCAGAGGCCCCGTCCTTTGGACAGCCCGTCACTGTGTTTGATCCGACATCCCGTGGGGCTATCGCCTACCGGGAGCTTGCGAAGGAGGTCAGCCGTGGTGCGACGCGCCGGATTGGGTAAAGGTCTCAACGCCCTCATCCCCACCGAAGAAAACCCCCGGGCGGTTACTGGTTCGGGCTACGAAGAACTCCCGATCGCCAAGATTCGTCCTAACCCGTACCAGCCGCGCGACTACTTCGACGAAGAAGCGTTGACGGTACTCACCGACTCGATCCGCGAGGTTGGGGTGCTTCAGCCTGTGCTCGTGCGCCCAATCGGTGAGGAGTACGAGCTCATTGCGGGGGAGCGTCGCCTGCGTGCCTCTAAACGGGTAGGCCTCAAGACCATTCCCGCAGTTGTGCGCGACACCGATGACACCACCGCCCTCGAGCACGCGCTCATTGAGAACCTGCATCGCTCCGACCTCAACCCACTCGAGGAGGCAGCGGCCTATCAACAGCTCATTGAGGATTTCAAACTCACCCACGACCAGGTCGCAACCCGAGTAGGGCGGAGCCGCGCTGCGGTAACGAACACTCTGCGATTGATGCAACTGCCGGCTTCTATTCAAAAGCTTGTCCGCGAGAACAAGCTTTCGATGGGCCACGCGCGGGCGTTGCTCGGCACACCGGATCGGGCGTTCCAAGAACAACTCGCCAAACGCATCGTCAAAGACGGCTTGTCAGTACGGTCCGTTGAGGACGCAGTGAAAGGTCGAGACGAAGTCGAACCCGAGTCGGTGGCTGAGCGTGTAGAGCGAGCACGGCCATCCACCCAGTTGCGTCCACCGGGGCTCCTCGAGCTTGAAGAGCTGCTCGGTGATTTGCTCGAGACCCGGGTCAACATCTCAATGAATGCCAAGGTTGGCAAAGTGACAATTGACTTCTCGTCCCTCGATGATCTCGAGCGGATCTACCGCATAATGAGCGGCGGGGCGCGGGGCTAACGCGATGTGCTAGTCGAGCGGCTGCGATACAACGGCCAGAAACGCAGCGACAACCGCGTCCGCAATTGCGGGGGTGTCATTCACAAGCGCGCGAGTGCCCTCGGAATCGTCCTTGGCAACCGGTTCGATCGCAACTGTGGGCATCACGGTTTCGCGCATAAGGCCATAAGTGCGTGCCGACGCGACATGGGGGCCGGGTAGCGCTGTCTTTTCGAGCGCAGTCGCGATTGTTTCGGCCAGATGGCATCCGGCCTGGGACACGAACCTCGCCGTGCCGTAGTAATGCACATGGCAACCTGATTCCGAGCCTGGTCGCAGCGCGATGACCCAGCTTGCGCCACAGCCGTTGGCGGTATTGGCAAGCTCGTGGTCATCGAGACCGCCCATCTCGGCCACTACGGGACTTCCAAGATTTGCTAATCCGCTCCGAATCGTTTCGCCAAGCGCGTGAAACTCGGGCGCCACGGCCAACAACACAGGATGTCCGGCCAGATCACGCGCGGCACTGCGCAACCATTCGCGTTCGCGGACACTTGCGATTTCGCCTTTGGACTTCACGCCCAAGCGACGCAACTCCACCAACGTGGTTGGACCGGCAATTCCGTCAACCGCGAGGCCAGCGTTACGTTGAAATTCGCGCAACGCGTTGATGGTCTTGATCCCCGCAATGCCATCGACGCGACCGGCATCAAAACCCAATGAATTCAAGCGCGATTGCAGCTCCGCGACGTCGTCACCGCGCATCGCAGGTGCGCGCTCGTAGAGCAACCGATCCCCGAGTGTGTACCCACATTCGATCAGTGCGCTCCATGTTTCGCGGCCCGCAACCCCATCGACGCGCAACCCGCGGGCGCGTTGAAACTCGCGGACGGCGTCTGTAGTTGTGGAACCGTACGCTCCACCAAGTTCTTCGGCGGCGATCGAGTGGCCCAAGGCAATCAGCCGAAGCTGTAAATCGTGGGTTTCGAGCTCGTCGACGCGTCGCGCGCCGTCGCGTTGCGGCATTGCGTTCAGCTGACGAATTCGGCGAGATCCGCGAGCAACGCGGTCTTGCTCTTCGCACCAACCAAGCGCTTTGCGGGCTGACCGTTCACGAACACGATCAAGGTTGGAATGCTCATCACATCAAAACGTCGCGCCGCGCCCGGGTTTTCGTCGACGTTGACTTTGCCGATCGTGAGTTTGCCGGCCTGTTCCGCGGCAATTTCGGAGAGCACCGGCGCAATCATCTTGCAGGGACCGCACCATTCGGCCCAGAAATCCACAAGAATTGGTGTGTCGGCCGTGCTAATGGTCTCGTCGAACGATGCGTCGGTAATGGTGACAATTCCGTCTGCCATGGGGTTTCCTTTCGTAGCGATCGGTTATTGGTGAGCGGCGTGCGCTTCAGCTTCGAGCCAGCGCTCGGCTTCGATAGCAGCCATGCAACCCGAGCCCGCGGCCGTAATCGCCTGGCGAAACACGTGATCCTGGACGTCACCGGCGGCGAATACGCCCGGCACCGATGTGGCGGTGGAGTCGGCCTGGGTGACGATGTATCCCGTGCCATCGAGCTCGAGGGTGTTGGTAAACAGAGAGGTATTCGGCGTGTGCCCGATGGCCACGAAACACCCGGAGACCGCGATTTGCTGTTCGACCCCGGTCTCCGTGTCGCGCAGTTTCAGGCCTTCGACGTGGTCAGTGCCGAGCACTTCGACGACTTCGGAGTTCCAAATGAAGTTGATCTTGGGGTTCGCGAAGGCCCGTTCCTGCATGATTTTTGAGGCTCGCAGCTCTTTGCGCCGGTGGATCAGCGTGACGGAACTCGCGAACTTGGTGAGGAATGTGGCTTCTTCGAGCGCTGAGTCGCCTCCGCCGATGACCGCAATGGGCTGGTCTCGGAAGAAGAATCCGTCGCAGGTAGCGCAGGTCGAAACCCCGTGGCCCAACAGCGCCCGTTCCGAGGGCAGGCCGAGCATTCGGGCCGATGCACCGGTGCTGATAATTACGCTGCGCGCCGCGTAGTCCTGGTCGCCGACCCACGCACGAAACGGATGCTGCGAAAAGTCGATGCGATCTACGTCGCTCGAGAGGAATTCTGCGCCGAACCGCTCGGCCTGGCCGCGGAAATTGGTCATGAGTTCGGGGCCCATGATCCCGGTGGGAAAACCGGGGAAGTTCTCGACCTCAGTGGTGAGCATGAGCTGTCCACCTGCGCCGAGTCCTTCAATAACCAGCGGATTGAGATTGGCGCGCGCGGTGTAGATAGCAGCAGTTAGCCCCGCAGGGCCCGATCCAATGATGAGTACATCGCGTACGTCCGGCATGATCCCTCCTCGGCGCTAGCGCTTTATCCAGCACAACGCGCCAACGGTGACAAAGATTCCGCCCAGCACCAAGTACGAGGCCCACACCGGCAAGCCAACGTTGAGCAGTCGGAACGCACCGATCGCAAGGATCAGCAGTGCCAGTGACACGAAGAAGGCGGCCAGTGTCCCGTAGACAAGACCTTTCGCGGCCGTGCGCGCCGGCACGATGGTGCGGTCTCGCAATGTCGTGACGGCACTTTCGACGAAGTCGGCGCCTTTATCGGTCCAGTCCTGCACAGTGCTCCTTTGGGCCGGGGCAGCGTACCCGGCGATCCGGGGAGCCGTCATCCGCTCAGAGGGTGAGGGCCCGCAGGACCGAGCACGAGGCGGGATCGAGGACCACGACGAGGGTGGTCGCGCCCGCGGTGGCCGCAACCACTTCGACGCGCTGGCCGCTCAACGTTGCGGGCGTGCGCAGCACGATCGTGCTCCCAGAGGGGAACAATGCAACGCCGGCACAGGGCTCGCTGGGCGCAACGGTTGTGCTCGACGAACCGCCGGTCGTGGAGGAGGTCAGGTTGTTATTGCCGTTTAGGCGGCCTTGGATTCGATTGCGCAGCACGAGAGGATCGCTGATCTCCCCGAGGCTGGCGCGCGTGTCCGGCGTGGTGGTGGGAGTGCTTGCGGCACTTGCCTCGGTAGTGCTCGGGATCGATTGGGTTGCGCTAGCTCCCGTGTCGTCGCGCGAGATGCCTCCGGCGGTCGCAGGCTGCAGTTCTGGGCCGAGGGAGGACTGTTGCGCGGTCGGAGTGGAGTTGCGGTTTCCGATCACCATCCCAATGCCCACCATGGCAACGAGTGCAATGGCTGCACCACTCAAGATCCACGCAATGCGACGCGAGCGGCGTGCCCGCAGCGCAACCACTGGAGCGAGGTTGGGCACTGCCGCCAATGCGGCCGCAACGAGTTCGGACCCGAGCGGATCATCGAACGCAACCGGGGTGGCCATGGCCTCGCGCGCAGTGAGCAACCGTGCCCGCCGGGCCTCGAGCCCGCCCCACTGTTCGAGGGTGGTGCGCACTTCATCGACGCTACGGCCGGTGTCGGCGGCAAACCCCGCGAGCTCGCCATCGATGAGCGCAGTGATCGCGTCATCGGTGTCGGGTCCGTACGGACCGGGGTCGGGCGGTAGCGGTGTGTTCATGTGGTTTCTGTAGGACGTTCGGGCGCATCCAGTTGGTTCCCGAGCGCGGCTGCAAGTTGTGCGCGTCCTCGGGCGATGCGGGATCGGACTGTGCCCGGCGGAACGTCCAGCACCTCAGCAATTTCGGCGTAGTCGAGGCCCAGCAGGTCGCGTAGCACAAGGACGGCGCGGAACTCGGGGAGTAGGGCGGAGAGCGCCTTGTCGAGAAGGAGTCGGTCATCGACGGCATTGGTTGGATCCGGGCTCGGCGAAGGATCGATGGTTTCGTGGGGTTCGGGGCGGCGGTTGCGGCGCCGGACTTCATCGAGGGCCGCGTTTACGGTGATCCGATACGCCCATGTGGTGAATGCCGCATGGCCGTCGAATTCCGTGATGTGTTGCGCGATTGCAATGAGTGCGTGCTGCGCGGCATCGCGCGCATCTTCGGAGTTGCACAACACACGTCGACATATTGCGAACGCGCGCGGACTGTATTGCGTCAAGACATCATTGAGCGCAATCCGATCACCGGCACGCGCTGCGTCGACGCGAGTGATATCGAACTTATCCAAGAACTTGCACCTCGGCGACGTCGAGTCGTCCGCCGGCGGGCAAGCGCGTGAACCACACCAGCACCGAAGTCCCGCGTTGGGCGCGCTGCGCAGTAAGCGTTGCGTCGTCGCCAGCGTTGGTGATCGAAGCAACGGGCGCCCCCCAGCTTGCGAGGGATGCCCCTGGGGCGTCTGCGATGTAGATGGCCCCAGACCAGCCTGGAGTGGACGAAAGAAGGCGAACACCCCGCACCGATTGGAAGTCGGCTACATCGAGGCGCAGGCCAACACCGGACTTCCCGCCCCCAAAATCTGGGCTGACGTACGTCTCGGTTGACCAGATCGTGTTTGGGTCGCCGTCGATCGCGCGCGCAACGCTGGCCCGGTTTTCCTCGCCGTTGTCGCCTTGTGGATCGAAATCACGCGCGGAGCGGATGGTCACCACACTCGGCACCAGGTTTTTTGGTGCAGTATCGAACTGCAGTCCCTTGCTATTCCTCACGATGTACCCAAAGGCAATCGCGAGTCCACCGATGATGCCGATGGCGATGAGCAACAACAGCGCAGTGCGCATCGGGCTCGGACCGGAAACCAGTTGTTCGCCCTGCGCTGCAGTGGTTGCCGAAACAGATGGCTCGGTGGCTGGCGCCACTACCGAATGCACTGCAGTGGGGACTTCGACGAGGTGCGATGCTATTGCGGGTGTCACCGCGAGTACTGCTTCGGTGCGTTGTTCGCTGATTGGCGTAGTTCGCAGTGAGGCAAACGCACGGTCTAGCGCGCGTGCGTGAGCTGCTCGTGAGTGTGGATCGGGATCGAGTGCGCGACGCAGGGCATTGGTTGCACGGTCGGGCAGATCGCTGCGGCGTGCCAGCCTTGCCTCAAGGTCGTCGTGTAGCGGGTCAAACGGTTCGCCCGAATACATCTCGACAGCGATGACGGCCAATGCATACACATCGGCTGCCGCGGACGGCTCCTCGCCGGGTACTCGATACCGGTCATCGGGGCTGGGAGCGCCGAAACCGCTGATTTTGATCTGGTCGTCGGCGGCGATCAGGACGCTATTGGCGCGCAGAGCTCCGTGGATCAGTCCCACGGCGTGGGCTGCGGCGAGGGACTCGGCAACGGAGGTAACGACCGCAGCAATCGTGCCGACTTGCATGGGCCCGCTGCGGGAAATGCGGTGGTCGAGTGCTTCGCCGCGTACGAATTCGGAAACTACGAACGTGGTGCCGTTGTGCGTGCCGGTGTCATAGACGCGCACTACTCCGTGGTGGGTGCATCGGGCGTTGCGCAGAGCCGCATCGAGGAACGCACTCCGCTCTTCGTTTGTGCAACGCGGATCCATGGTCTCGACAATGACCGAACGCTCAAGGATGGGATCGCTGGCTTCCCACACTCGAATGGTCGAAGAAGAATGCAACAGAGCGGTGATCTCGTAGCGGCTGCACAAAACGGTGCCGCAGTTTACGAGATCCAACCCCATGACTTAACGATCGTGCGCGACGCGGAAGGTGACACCGATCACACCCGGACCAGCGTGGGTGCCGATGACGGGTCCAACCGTGCCCACCAAGATTTCGGAGCGCGGCACGATGGGGTCGAGCATGTCGAGGAATTGCTCGAGATCTGGAGCTGCACCGTGTAACACTGACAATGAGGTTACGGGCTGCGCTTGCACCTTTTCGACCAGGAATTGCAATGCCTTTGAGCGCGTTCGTACTTTGCCCGCCTCTTCGACGTGACCATTGCGCACTTCGATCAATGGTTTGATGGAAAGCATGGAGCCAAGCATCGCTTTGGCGCCGCCTATGCGTCCGCCGCGATGCAGAAATTCGAGGGTGTCGAGCGCGCCGAACAGGCGCGTGTGATTACGCGCGCTGATTACTTCGCGCCCGATGCTTTCGGCACGAGCGCCCTCGGCGGCCATGCCCGCAGCAAGGACGACAAGTGAGCCCAAACCCATCGACACTTGTTCGGAATCGATGATGGTAACGGGAACGATATCGGCGACCGCGCGCGCAGCGAGTTGCGCAGATTGCATTGTGGCCGAGAGATTCGAGGACAAGTTGATACACACAACTTCGGTGGCGCCGTTTTCGGCTGCGGCTCGGAATGCGTCTTCGAATGCGCCGGCCGAGGGCGCCGCAGTCGACGGCAACTCCGAAGCGTTGGGGAGGCGACGCCAAAACGCATCGGTGGTGAGATCCCGACGGTCCACGAGTTCTTCGCGGCCGAAACGAATCGAGAGTGGAACGACAGTGATGTCCCCGTTCTCGATGAGTTCGTCAGAAAGATCGCACGCGCTGTCGGTAACGATGTGAACGGTCATGGGACCTCCTCGTGCACCTATCGTTCCACGCCGGGCAGCCCAGGTTCGGGCGTATCGGAATCGGGTTCGAATGTCGGTGCGACCGGCCGCCGCTTACCCAGCACGCGCAGCACATTTTGGGCCTCATCGACTCGGAGGATGACATACCCCGCAGCGACCACAGCGCCGGCGCCGGCAATGCCGGCGATGCAGGCCAGCCAGGCCCGACTGGGGGAGTCCCAGCCGATTGCGCGGGCGATCATCCAGGCAGCTCCCCCGGCGAGCATGGCAACCGGGACCACCCGCATGGCGACCGAACCCAGCGCCGACCACTCCAGTCCGTGGAGTCGACGGCCGACCACGGTGAGTGCAACAACGGCAGCGACGATGTAAGAGATCGAGAACGCCAGCGCGAGACCACGTACGCCGTACGCGTCGTACCACCACCACGCGAGCAAGATGTTGACGCCGTTTTGCGCGCAGTTCAACAAGAATGGCGTGCGCGTGTCTTGGCTTGCGTAACAGACGCGCAGTGAGAAGAGATACAGCGAAAACGCAACTAGGCCAATACCGAAGAGCGTCAACACATCACCGGTGAGGGCGGCCTGTGCACCAGTGAACTGGCCACGTTGCAGCAAGGCAACGATGATTGGTCGCCCGAGCGCAATTTCCACCGCTGCGGCGGGCACGATAATTGCGAGGATGAGTCGCAAACCTTTGGTCGCAAACGTACGCGCTTGGGCAGCGTTGCGCTCGTTCCATGCTGCGGCCAGATCGGGAGCAAGGGCGGTCATGATCGAGGTTGCAAACAGCCCGTGCGGGAGAATGAAGAACACGTACGCACCCAAATACGCCGAGACGCTGCCCGGATGTCCGTTAGCGAGGACGAGCACGAACCACAGTGCAACTTGGTTCGCAGCGACGTAGCCAATCGTCCAGCCCGACAAACGAACGACGCGACGCACCGCGGGATCCCCGAGACGGAATCGCCATCGGAACCGGTACCCGGTTTTCGCCACGGCGGGCAGCAGCGCCAATGCCATGGCGGCCACACCGAGGGTGGTTCCCAAGCCGAGCACGGCGGTTTGCGTGGCGTTGCCGGCCACATCGAGGAGGCCCCGGCCCGGCCCGGCCAATAGCCCGAACGTCATGAACGTGGCGATGACCACAATGTTGTTGAGGATCGGAGTAAACGCTGGGGCTGCAAACCGACGCCGCGCGTTGAGGATTGCGCCGGCAACGGCGGCGATCCCGAAGAAGAACATTTGCGGCATGAAGTAGCGCAGCAGCGTGGTGGCTAGTTCACGTTGGGCCATTCGGTCCGCGCCGGTCAAGCGCGATGTATACAGCTCCACAATCCACGGTGCGGCGAGCACCCCGATGACGCTGATGGCGGTGAGCGCAACGAGTGCGGTGGTGACAATCGCGTGGATCGACTCTTCGTCGTCACGATCAAAAAAGCTGACAAACACCGGCACAAAGGTCGCAGTGAGAATGCCGCCGAGCAACAACTCGTAGACAATGTTCGGTGTTTCATTAGCGAGGTTGTACGTGTCGGTGAGTCGAGTGAAACCGATGACGTACGCAACCACCGCTAGGCGTGCGAATCCTGAAATTTTGGCGAGCAATGTGCCGGACGCAACGATCGCACTGCGGCGCACCAGCGGAGACGTGCTCGGCGCACTCATGCGCTGCGCTCGAGCGGCTCGGTTACCGGCGTCGGGGCCGACGGAACCGGTCGCCGTTTCCGACGCTTCCACGCATATCTGCCCCACCAGGCGGCGAGGAATAGTCCAGCCCCGCCGGCGAGGAAGAGCCCGGCACCGGAGACGGCCGTGGCGTTGACGGTAAGTCGACTCGATGCGAGCTGCACGTTCCCGTCCACGGACTGCACAACCAAACGGAACGGATATGTGCCCGAGGTTCGCGGTTCGACCGGAACCGAAATCGTGGTGCTGCGATTCGCCGGCAGCTCGATCACACGATCGGCACCATCGGGAAATGCGATGCGACTGCCGTCGAATATCACGCGCACTTGCACTGCACGATCTGCATCGTTGACAAATGTCAACGGGATGCGATCTTTGCGGCCGGTTAACTGAAACGTACGATTTGCGGGAGCGCGAATGAGCTTCGCGGCGTCACTGAGCGCACGATCTACGCGCGCAAGTTCATCAGCGGCGCGTCGGCGACCCGCGGTGTCAGTCCACAGCGAGGTTGGCGCGATCACCAGCGCGTTTTTTGCCATGACAACGCGCGCGTCTTGGGGGCCCAAGATGCTCTCGATTGCTGCGGCATGGGCGCGACTGCGATCTAACTCGCTGCTGGTGATGGTGGGGGCGCTGAGTGCTGCTGGTGCAAGGTTGCGTTCCAACGGCCCGGCTGTGGTGGCGTCGAGCGGTACGTCCTCGAAGAGTCGGTCGACGGTGGCGGGTTTGAGGAACGGTGAGGTGCGCAATCCCACAAAGAGCGTGTCGTAGAACGCGGCGTCGGCATCGAGATCTGCCGGTAACGCGACCGCGATCCCTCGGCGGACATTGGGCGCCTCGAGGGCAACCAAGGTCATGCCGGCGAGCAGTCGTTGGGCGCGCGCAACTGAGCCAGGGGTCGCCGTTGCGGCGGCGAGGCCGCGATCGAATGCAATCGCGCGGAACTGACGGTCGGCGCTGTTGAGAAGGAATGGACGAGCGGGCGTGAGTCGCGCTGCGATCGGTTGCAATGCAAGGGGATCGACAACGAGTTGATCGATACCGCGCGTGCCGAGCAATTCCAATGTTCCGGCGTCGAGTGCTGTTGGGATGGCAGTGCGCGCATCGACGCGGGTTTGGAGTGCGTCACCCACTGCATCAAAACCGCGCGCGTATTCGTCGGCAACAAGGTCGCCAAATCCCGCAGCGCGAAGCGACGGCGCGTCAATGGGGACGAAGGTTGACGGCACGACATTCACTGCCGTTGCCGCGCGCTGGAGTTCGCCCAGTGTGGAGGCAACCTCGCGGTTGTTGGCGGCGAGCCCGGCCCAACTGGCGATCGTTTCCCCACCGACAGACAGGGTCATCGGCGTTTGCGTTTGGCGGGCCACTCCCGATACCAGCCGGCCCAATGTGCCGGCGGGAGTTCGTTGTTCGACCGCCTTGGGCTCAACGTTGCCGTCGGCGCCAACCGCGGGGTTCGCTTGGATCGAGACAACGGTGGCAACCTCGAGCGGCTCGCCGACGGGTGGAGTGCTTGCAGGCGTGGTGACGAGGAAGGTCGTGAATGCTTCGCGTACGGGGCCACCGACGCGCGTGGACTCGACGCGAACTGGGTACACGCCGACCTGCGTGATGTTGAGCGTTGGCCCAGGTGTTGCCGATCCGTATAACGGGAGCGTGATCGTCGTGGTTGTGCTCCCTGCGGGCAGCGCCGTAGTTGCGCGTGCGATGGTTGCGCCGAAGTTGCGACCGTCGAGCATGCGGTCGAATGCACTGCGGGTGACAACCCGTTCATAGATCGTCGTACGCAACGTGGTGTCGGCCTCGATGTTGGTGCCGCGCACATCGAAGGCAAAGTCGGCTCCGAGGCCAACGACCGGGGCCTGGGCGCTTAAGACCACCTCGGGTTCGCTCGCCGCGGCGGCGGGCAGTGCCAAAGAAGGCACCACTGCGAGCGTGACGAGCGCCAACGTTGCAGCCGCAGCCCCGCAGCTCCAGCGGTTCCCGCGGCTCACAGGCTGCGCTCCAACACCGCGAGCTCCACGGGGAGCAGCGTGAAGCCACAGCGCTCGTAGAGGCGCAGTGCCGCCGTATTGCCATGTTGGGTGTTCACCAATGCGCGTGCCACGCCGTGGGCGCGCAGCCAGTGCAGGGCATCAGCAACGAGCGCAGTTCCGATGCCGTGTTGGCGCGCCGCATCGGCAACCCCGATGCGTTGGATGTACCCCTGTTTCCCGGCGCGCCCAGTAATTGCGTAGCCGAGCAACGTGTGGTGGGCGCGAATAACGCGGAACCGACGTTGTGGCGTAGCGCGTAACGCTTCGTTGAGGCTTGCCGTATCGAATGCCCAGAAGCGATCGAAACATTGTTGGTCGAGTTCGAGCACTTCGTTGGTGCGTCGACGCGACACCCGACGGGTTCGCAGGGCGGGACGAACGAGCGCGGTGAGGTCGTGTTGCAAGAGGTGCAGTCGTTCCCGCTCACCAAACCCGGTGGCCATGAACGGGCCGACGTCGTTGGGGCCAAGGGCGTTGGTGATCACCGTGGCGTATCCAGCGCGGCGCAGCCATTCGAGGCCCCGTTCCACGAGGGAAGCGCTGGGCGCCCGGGAGGCGGCCATCGTCAGGGAAGCAATGTCACTGCGGCCATGCCACGGTGCAAGGCGCGCGCTACCGCCGGGCCAGCGCAGGGTGCGGCTTGTGGAGCGGGGAAGGAGAACGGGTCCAGGCATGGGCGCAAGTGGGTTGTAACCAGCGTAGTTCCGGGGCCCGCCGCCGGTCCGGGCGGGGGATTTGTGTCGCTTCGGGCCCGGACCTCGACGGGGCCGAGGCCATTCCCGCAAGAATGCCCTCGTGCTACCTGCCCGACTCGCCCGCTATCTCGATGCTGACTCGCCGGTGCGCGCCCTGGCTCAGCGGTTGCAGGATCGCGGGTTCGAGGCCTACATCGTGGGGGGCAGCGTGCGCGATGCGTTGCTCGACAGGCCAAGCGACGATGTGGACTTCACGACCAACGCGCGCCCGGAGGCAATCAAAGAAGCGGTGAATGGTTGGGCCGACGCCGTGTGGTTGCAGGGGGAGGCGTTCGGCACCGTTGGTTGCGAGAAGGCCGGCGTGAAAATGGAGATCACCACGTTTCGCGCCGAGGTGTATCGATCCGACAGCCGCAAGCCGGTTGTCGAATACTCCGACGACATCACGACGGACCTGTCACGGCGTGACTTCACCATCAACGCAATGGCACTCGCGCTTCCCGAACCAATGCTGGTCGACCCGTTCGGTGGTGCCGCCGACCTGGCGAGCGGAGTGTTGCGTACGCCGCTTTCGCCGGACATCAGTTTTGAGGATGATCCACTGCGCATGTTGCGCGCGGCGCGTTTCATTGCTGCGTTCGGCGTGACGCCAGTCGAAGAACTCACTCAGGCGGTCGAACGGTTGCGCGGACGACTCGAAATCGTCAGCGCCGAACGCATCCGTGACGAGCTCTCGAAGCTCCTCGTTGCGGACGACCCGAGCCCGGGCCTGTGGTTTCTGGCGCGCACCGGGCTTTCCGACGAGTTCCTTCCGGAACTCAACAACATGCGCCTCGAACAGGATCCGGTACACCGCCACAAGGACGTGCTCACGCACACGATTGCCGTAGTCGCCAAGACGCGTCCCGAGCTCGTAGTGCGTTTGGCGGCGTTGATGCACGACGTCGGCAAACCCAAAACGCGCGCCTATGGGCCCAACGGAGTGCAGTTCCATCATCACGAAGTGGTTGGCGCGCGCATGTGCGAGCAGCGCCTGCGCGCGTTGCGATATTCCAACGAGATCGTCGACGACGTGACCAAGTTGGTCTATCTGCACCTCCGGATCCATACGTACGCAATGGGATGGACCGATAGCGCGGTGCGCCGGTACGTACGCGACGCCGGACCACTGCTCGATCAACTCAACCACCTACAGCGCTGCGACTGTACGACTCGAAGCAAGGCGCGAGCGCAAGCACTCGATGATCGAATGAACGAACTTGAGTCGCGTATCGCAGAGCTTCGCGAGCAAGAGGAGCTCGACAAGCTGCGACCGCCGATTGACGGTCGCGCCGTGATCGCGTTTCTCGGTGTCACCCCTGGCCCCGTCGTGGGTGAAGCGTTGGAGTTCTTGCTCGAAGCGCGCATCGAGGAAGGCCCGATCGAACCGGACGATGCGTACAACCGGCTCGACGCGTGGGCACGCGCCCGAGGAATTGTCCCAACCGGTACGCGCAGTTAGCGCGTTGCGGTAAGAGGCTTGCGGGCCTGGTAGGCGAGGAAGTAGCAATCCGCCGGCGCGGCGTACACCCCGTAATGCGTGGCGAGTTCCACCGGATCGAATTCGCCGGAAGCAATTGATTCGGCGACGAGACCAATTCCGAATGCTCCGGTGACTTCGAATCCGACTTGTTCGAGGAGCGACTGGAGCTGCTCGGCGGTGTATTCGAGTTTGTGGTCGGGGTTGGTGAAGTACTCGTCGCCCACTTGTACCCGGGTTGCCCGTCGATTCGGCGTGTCAATACACAGCCAGCCGCCCGGGCGCAGGACACGGAACGCGTCGGCCATCGACTGCATCCCCTCGGCTTCGGTGATGTGTTCGATGCTCTGCCCGCTGATTACCAAGTCGAAGCTCTCATCGGCATAGCGGGAGAGGTCCACCATCGAGTGGTACTCGTAGTGCACGAGACCAAGCTCGGTTTTGATGTCGTCGGAGCGATCACTAAGGGTGTAGAGATCGTGACGCTCGTCGTGCGGGAGGTCCACGATGATGAGCTCGTCGAAACCGTACGGGTATCCCATCGATACCGTTGATCCGCAGGGGTTCTGCTGGTCCGTACCGCCGAGGTCGAGAATCCGACGTGCCGGCGGGTACATCTGCACAAAATCACAGCGCCCCTGGTGAAGTGCGCGCAGCACATTCCGGTGCGGACGGTTCTCTCGGTACTCCATGGAGCTCGCGAGCTCATCGATTACGCCGTCGGGGGTGAGGCGACCTGCTTTGAGGTGCTCGGCGTAGTTGGCGAGCCCGTCCGGGTCTGCTGGGCGGCGAAGAACAATTTGGTATGCCGCGCGCACGAAGCGGCGGGGCGATGCTTTGCGAATGTTGCGTGTACCGGAGAACGGGTTGATCGTTCGCAGCAGGATCGGAGTGTCGTGCAGCAATTGGCGCACAACCCGCATTCCGGAACTGCGGAAACCGGTGAACGATGAGGCCGATCGAGGTGACGTCACGGCGTCGAAGTCTATGACCGGTGTTGTCGGCCTGTCAGGTGACATGTTCGGTTCGCTATGAATGCGCCTCAGCATGATCGGCGAGGAATCGCTACGAACCTTCTTTGCGGGCGCGGATGACCACGGTCGCAGGAATCAACGGGTTGGGCTCGCTTGTGGGTGCTGGTTCGAGCAGCGTGTCGACCCGGAATCCTGCTCGCCCAAGTTGCGAGAACAAATCCGAGATGCTGCGCGGATAAATCGTATGGGTGGCACCTTGTCGTTCGCTCGTACGGGGCGTTGGATCAAACCACGAGCGGCGCACGGTGAGCGTGCCGAGCGGGAGCGCACCCGGCGCAGCATCGCCGCCATCGCGCGCCACGCAGAGCGCCATCGGGTGGTCGTACGAGAACACGAGCGGCGCGTTCGGACGCAACACGCGATGGACCTGACGGAACACGCGACCCAAATCGTCAGTTTCCGCAAGCGCTTGCGCGCTGAATGCAAGATCGATCGAGTCGGCGCGCAAGAACGCGAGGTCTGCGAGGTCGCACACATGCCATTCGATGCGCGCATCCTCGCGTTCGGCGGCACGACGCCCCTCGGCGACGGCATCCTTGGAGGGATCAACCGCAAGCACGGTCGCCCCCTGTTTGGCGAACGCGATTCCGGCTTGCCCGTTGCCAGCGCCTAGGTCCAGAACGCGTTTGCCAGTGACATCACCCAAGAGGCGCAGCTCGCGCTCGGTAGGGACATCGGGTCCGTAACGCACGACATCGGTTGCGGATTCGCGTCGATCAATCATCATGGGGAATGTCTACCCCACGACGCTTGCTCGTGAAGCGTCAGGCCTGGGTATCGAGGGGCTTGCGACAGAGGTAACCGAGACGTGCGCAGGATTCGGGTTCCACAAACACCCCGGCGTTCCTCACTAATTCCGCCGGGATGATCACACCCCGTTCGATCGAGCGCGCGAGGTAGCCGAGTCCGAACGCGTGGGTGACTTCGAACCCGACGCGCTGACACCGGGTGCGCAGCGCCGCGGCGCTACACGCCGCGCCAGTCCCCGTAGGCCAAAGGGCATCCGCGCCAACGAGTTGCGCCGCAGCGTCATTGACGACGTCGACGCAGCACCATCCACCGGGTTCGAGCGCGGCGTGTGCGCGTTGCAAGAGCAGCGCAAGTGTCGCGGAGTCCGCAGTGCCGTCGTCTGCGAATCCCACGAGGTCTACGGGTCGTGCGATTTCGAAACCGGTGGACACCGTGATGGCGGTCGGCGCAAACGGCAATCCGTGTTGCGCCGGGGCGGGAACCTCTGCACCGGTGCTCGGTACGGCAATGAAACAAACCCGGTTCGCCGAGGGATAGATCCCAACAAACGCTCGCTGCGCGTGCGCGAGTGCTACTGCGGCCTCAGCAAGGTCGGGCGGAACGATCGGAGAAGCTTTCGGGCGCCGGAGTGCATGCCGCCACAGGCCGTGCCATGCTGCGCGAAGTGGCGAGGGTGCGTGGTCGGCGTCAGGCATCGCCAACAGCCTAGGGAGTGGGCCGAGGAATTACTGCGTTCGGGTGTGGGGCAAGCCGGTGGTGTTGGTTGCGTTGCGTGCCTGGATCGCCTCGGTGAAGATCGTCTGAATCGGATCTCCTGCCGGCAAGGTCTTTGCTTCTTTCGCCAGCAAATGCGTGATGCCGCGGACAGTGTGCTTTATCTCATCCCAGTTGCGACTGCGCTGTAACGCTTCGATGGTCACCATTGCGTACCAGAACTTGGCATCTTCGAGGTTGGTGTCGGTGAAGTCCACATCGGTGAGGTCCGAGCCGGCGAAGTCAACGCCGTTGCAATTTGCGCCAACAAAGCGCGCGCGTCGGAGCACCGCGCGTGGAAACGATGATCGGGTCAGTGTCGCCCCGGAGAATTCTGCGCCCTCCGCATTCACTCGCGGAAACCATGAGTCGACAACGTTCGCATTGCGCATAACTGTTTCGACGAAGACCGAATCTGCAAAGGTGGTATGGCGCGCCCGCAAGCCTTCGAGCTGTCGGTGCGAAAAGTCCAGTGCTTTCACCTCGGCGTTGTAGATCACCTCCTGAGCAACTGCGTATGCCTCGACGTCTTCCGGTGAACAGAGCTTCATGGGTGATCGCCTCGCTGTGCTTGTTGTTGTGTTATCGCTCGCAACCGTATTCCTCGGTGCAATGGTGGTTCGACTCTTGTTGGTTGCGGTGCCGCGTGGTCACAAACGCGCTAACGCGAGAATGGTTGGGACGCGGAATCGCTTGCTCGCTTGCGCATGGCGTCGTCGAAGATCGTTCCGATCGCCGCCGGAGTTTCGGACTCAATGTGCTGCGCTCGAAGCATCGCAAGCGCGTCGGCGAGGTCGTCGTTGAGCAGGTGCTCGACGCCGATCACGGTGAGGGCCACCGAATCCCAGTCGTAGGTTTCTTCGAGTTGCGGTCGGGTCAGGTACGTCGCAAAGCGGAAGCTCGCCTCGGCGACGTTCGCGCGGGCAAATGAGGCGTTCTTGACCACAGCCCAGTCCAGCCTGGCCTTGCGCAGGTCGGCATCATCAAAGATTGCTTCGCTCAGGAATGTTCCGCGGAAGTCGGTCTCGCGCAGGTCGGCATCATTGAATTGCACACCTCGGAGGTCTGCGCCTTCAAAGCTCACTCCCCGAAGATCGCAGCCGCGGAAATCTGCACCACGCAAGAGGGTGGCACGAAACGTGCGTCCCCGAAGGTCTTGACCGACGTATGACCTGCGGCGCAGGTCTTGGTTGGAGTGATCGGTGGATTTGTTCGGCACGGTCCGCGGGCCCCACTCCGTTTGCGGGCACCCAGTCCGGCGCCACCCATCGGTATAGGTATAAAGACTCACGCCGCAATCGGCAACCGCAGATTTTCCCCACCAGGTGATTTCCGGGGCCGAACGCGTCAGTGGGGGCGCATGACGCACCCCCACCGGAAAGATTTGGCAATACGGCGTGGGTTATTCTCCGGCGATGAAGGCCTCGACGAGTTCGCGGGCTTCGTCATCAGTGAATTGTTTGGCCGGGCTCTTCATGAAGTAGGCCGATGCGCCTTCGAGCGGGCCGCCCATTCCCCGGTCGAGTGCGAGCTTGGCGCAGCGCACTGCGTCAATGATCACGCCGGCCGAGTTCGGGGAGTCCCACACTTCGAGTTTGAGCTCCACACTCATGGGCACATCCCCGAAGTTGCGACCCTCGAGGCGGATGTAGGCCCATTTGCGGTCCTGGAGCCACGGCACATGGTCCGATGGTCCGATGTGGACGCGCTCGCTTGGCATCTCGTGATCGAGCTGGCTTGTCACTGCTTGGGTCTTCGAGACCTTCTTCGAGGCGAGGCGCTTGCGCTCCAGCATGTTCTTGAAGTCCATGTTGCCGCCGAAGTTGAGCTGATACGTGTTGTCGATTTCGGCGCCACGGTCTTCGAAGAGGCGGGTCAAGATGCGGTGCACGATCGTTGCGCCCACCTGGCTCTTGATGTCGTCACCGACGATTGGCACACCGGCGTCGGCGAACTTCTTCGCCCAAACGGGGTCGGACGCAATGAACACGGGAATTGCGTTTACGAACGCGCAGTGCGCGTCGATCGCGGCTTGCGCGTAATAGCGCTGGGCTTCTTCGGAGCCGACCGGGAGGTAGCTCACGAGCACATCCGCCTTTGCGTCCCGCAACGCTTGCGCGACATCGACGGGAGCCGCAGGGGACTCTTCGACGATGTCGCGGTAATACTCACCGAGGCCGTCAAACGTGGGGCCGCGCAACACTTCGACGCCCAGTTCGCTTACTTGGGCGAACTGGATGGTGTTGTTCGGACCGGCCGAAATGGCCTTGCCGAGGTCGATGCCAACCTTGGCCCCGTCGACATCAAAGGCCGCAACGAACTCCACATCGCCGACGTGATAGCCGCCGAGGTCGACGTGCATCAGACCGGGCACGTCCTCGTTGGCGTCAGCGTTGCGGTAGTACTCAACGCCTTGTACGAGGCTGCTTGCGCAGTTTCCGACGCCCGCAATTGCAACACGGACCTTGTTCATGCCGTTACTCCTTCATGGTTGGAATCGCCGGCCAGTTCGGCGGCGATGAGTTCGTCGACCCATTGCAGGTCGCGTTCGGTAAGCGACGCGCGGTGCTCAAGCAGCGCGCGGGCGTATCGATCAATGAGCGGACCGCGGCTTCGTGTCGCCGCGGCGCGGCGTGCCGCCAAGTCCGCGTGATGACGTTCGAGCACCGTAAGGCGGGCGGGCGCGTCGAGGCGGGCGAAGAACGCGAGTTTCACGGCGAAGACGCGGTCGGTATCCCCCGAGCTATCGGCGGTCATGAGTTGGGTGAACATCGCTTCGCCCGTGGGCGTGATGCGATACGCCTTGCGCACTCGGCGCGGGACCAACGTGGGGCGGGCGCGCCGGGCCGCCGCGGCTTCGCCAGCCAGGGATCCGGTTGCGGGGATCGCGGTAGGTCGAGGCGCGGGGATGAGGGTTGGGTCGACGTTTTCGATCGCGCCCTGGCGCTCGAGCCGGCGCAGCGCCGGATATAGCGATCCGTAGGAAACCCCCCACAGGGCGCCGAGCAGTTCACTGAGGCGCTTTTTGAGCTCGTAGCCGTGCAATGGCTGCTCGGATACCAAGCCCAGGATCGCTAGCTCGAGCACGGGGCTCCTCTGCGGGATATCTCGGAATTTATATCGGATCGATATAAGTGACGCGATATTAAGACTGGCCTCCACCCGAGTCAAGGCACCCCGGATCTCGCTGGGCGATTCGCCCCGGCTCGCCGGCTTTGCGGGCGTCAACGAGACCGGGGCGGATTCTCCGTTCAGAATCCCGCGGGGGCGTCGCTACCATTTCGCAATGCGGCATCACGTCGACTACGTACTCGCACGACGAGCGATCCTGGCGGACTACCGCCGCGGTGTGCTGCGCAAGCTCGATGTCTGCGATGCACATCCCGAACTCATCCGTGCGGCGACGTACGTCGGTATCGATGCGCAGCGCGAATGCCCGATCTGCGAGAGCCGCAAAGTCCGGCTCGTGAGCTACGTCTATGGCGACGAACTCAAAGGCGCCAACGGTCGGTGCATCACAACGCAAGCCGAACTCGAAAAGCTTGGCGCAGAGACCGCCGAGTTTGCGTGCTACGTCGTCGAAGTCTGTATCGACTGCAAGTGGAATCACCTCGATCGTCGTTACCTTTTGGGCCGCGGCCACTCGGCGTAGCTTTGGCCCCACGCCTCGGCAACTCCTGCAGCGCTCGGTGAAACGGCCGATGTGATCTACGCTTAACAGCATCGCCTGGAGGCATCGGCCCCGGGACGAGTTGGAGGTTCATCGATGAGCGCTCGGATCACCGTGCCCGACGTACGTGCCCGGAAAAACTCGGGCCAGCCCCTCACCATGATTACGGCCTACGACGCACCGTCGGCGCGTGCCGTCGACGCTGCGGGCGCCGACCTGATCCTCGTGGGCGACTCCGTTGCGATGGTCGTGCTCGGCTATGACGACACGTTGGCCGTCACGATCGACGACATGGCGCACCACACCGCTGCGGTCGCGCGCACGAAACCGAACGCGCTCATTGTCGGCGACATGCCCTGGATGAGTTACCACGTCGCCGTCGAAGACGCGGTGCGCAATGCCGCAACGTTGGTGCGCGCCGGGGCCCAGGCTGTCAAACTCGAAGGCGGAATCAAACGCATTCCCGCAGTGCGCGCGATTCTCGATGCCGAGATTCCCGTGATGGGGCACATCGGGCTCACGCCGCAGTCGGTACACGCGTTTGGTGGCTACAAAGTGCAAGGCAAGCAACTCGATGCGGCCAAAGCCATCGTCGATGATGCGGTCGCGCTGGCGGATGCGGGGTGTTTTGCGATCGTGCTCGAGTGCGTGCCGGACGGTGTTGCGCGCATGGTCACCGACGCAGTGCCCGTGCCCACGATCGGCATCGGTGCGGGCCGGCACGTCGATGGGCAAGTGCTGGTGTTTCATGATCTCTTGGGATGGACGGATCGGGTGCCGCCCAGGTTTGTGCGTGCGTACGCCGAGCTTGGTGCGGTTGTAACCGATGCGCTCACTCGTTTCGTTGCCGACGTCGGGGCCGGCACTTTCCCCACCAGCGCAGAGACGTACCACTTGAGCGATGACGTTGCGGATGCGCTTGGGCTCGATGCCGTCGAAACTCCGAGTGTCTCGTCGCCATCTGCGTAACCCGCCCGCCCGACAGTCAACCCGGTTGCCCGTGCGCATAGTGTGACGCGCATGAAATGGACATCCGGACGATGGGTCGTTGTGTTCTTCGGTGCGCTAGCAATACTCACCGTCGGTGGAGTGCTTGCAATCCAAGTGTTTGGTCCTGATGGGCGCGGTCCGATTCCCATCGCTGTCGACAATGCGTCGGTTGCGAGCAGTCCCTTCACGCGATTTCGTGAAATGAAACTCGAAGTGAGCAAACAGTGCGAGCGCGTTCTCGTCGCATCCAACGGGATCCAGCGCGAACAAGGCCTGCGCGGGGTGGAATCGCTGGAGCCCTATGCCGGTATGGTGTTTGCATTCGAAGATGACTCCAATGCGGCGTTCACGATGGCCGACACCAAGATCCCGCTCGACATCGGGTTCTACGATCGCAACGGCAAGCGAATCGGGAACGAAGCAATGGTGCCGTGCCCCGGTACGGATCTGACCTGTCCCGTGTACGGCCCCTCAAGTCGATATCGCTTCGCGTACGAGGTGCCCGCCGGCAAGCCGTTGCCCACCAAATTGGTCACATGCAGCTAAGCGCTTGCTCGCGGACAGGCGGAGCTGGTTGCCTGGAGGGCACCGCCTCGGCGCAATTGCGTCGAACCCTCGTTGAGCGTGAACTATGGAACCTGTGACCAAATTCCCGACCGTACCGTTGTTGGACCGCATCTATGAATTGCGCGACGAAATCCACGACGGAAACCACACGCCGACAACGGCCGCATACGAACTTTTCGTTGAGGGATACCCCGTCACCATCGACCGTGCGCGCGAATTACTGCTCCGCGACTTGACCGAACTCGAAGCAAATCATGTTGCCGTGCTCTGGGCGGCCGAACAGGAATACGCAAGCGCAGTAGCCCGCACGGTGCTCACGAGCGAAGCACCGGTGCTCGGCCCGCTCCACCGTAATTGAAGCCGTTGTTCCGTTCGTTGACGTCATCGGAGTGACGGCAATGCGAGGTGTGGTGGCATGACTCAGCGCACTCCGTGGTCTGCGATTCCCCAGCACGTACAAGAGGTACTTGAAGCGCGCCTTGGTGCACCGATTATCGGCGTATCGGAAGCGTCGGCGGGGTTTTCTCCTGCAATCGCCGCAACCGTCGAACTCGCCGGGGGCATAAAGCGGTTCGTAAAGGCGTGCACCCCCTCGATCAACCAAACCACCATGTTCATGCAACGTCACGAGGCGATGGTGGTGTCGCAACTGCCGCCCGAGGTTCCGACGCCGCAATTGGTGTTTTCCGGGGATATCGACGAATGGCAGGTGCTCGTGTTCGAGTACCTCGACGCGCAGCCCGTCACCGATCCGTTTGCCCATATGCGAGGAATCGACGCGCTCTACGACACGCTTGGTGGAGTCCGCATCAACGGTCTTGCGCACGTGCTGGATGATCATCAGAGCCTCTTCACCTCTTGGGCTGCACTTTCGGAGCAAGTGCCGGGGCTGGGCGCGCTGGTTGAGCTGGAATCACAAGTGGAGTTCATGCGGTTCGACGATTCGTTGATGCACGGTGATGGCCGCGATGACAACGCGCTCGTCGGCGCCGATGGCCGTCATTACTTTGTCGATTGGGCCTGCGCGTGCCACGGGCCGGGATTCATCGACGCCGTCGGTGCGGTGTCGGCACTGCACATCCGCTTCGATGTTCCCGTTGCCGATCTTGTCGCGTCGAGTCGATTGATCGCCGAACGGAGTCCGCACGAACTCGCGGTCTTCGTCGCTGGATTTGCTGGCTATCTTGCGAACTTCGCGCATAAGCCGGCGCCGCCCAACATGCCAACGTTGCGGGCATTTCAGTACGCGCAAGCCGGACCGATGTTGACGTGGCTACAGCAACTCGTCGGCGATCGCATCGTGGTCCCGTCAATGGACGACATTACGGGCGCGCTGTCCAAAGCTCGGCGCGACGCCAGCAACGATTAACTCGCGTCGCGTTTGAGTTCGCGATCGATCGTGACGCGGATCCACGACAACACCGATCGATGATCCGCTGCGGCGCGGCGACGTACTTCGTCGAGCATCGCTGGCGAGAGTCGCACCGGTACCGTCGCCGTGAGATCGCCAGCGCGGCGGACCATCGGACCTTGCGGTTCGAGATTTGTTGGGTTGAGAAAGAACCCGTATTCCTGTTGCGGAGTCGGGGGTTCGTCAGGTGTCATCGTTCAGTCCGGTATCGCAAGCGAGTGAACGCGGTGCGGGACAGCAGCCGATCGGTCGGCACTTGGCGGGGTCGCCTGAGCGTGGCGGAGCCAAAGGCACGGCAAGTGTTCGACCGTCGAGTATTGCGACCATGATCCAATCGGCAGGTTGTTTCGCCGGGTAGAAGCCGGGTCGGGAACGCCAGATGTCGTACACATCCTCGATACCCAGGTCGTCGTGCTTGAACAAATGCGCGGCTTGCTCGTCGATCTCGAACGGATCGAGGGCGTCTAGACGGTCCAAATCGAAGCGGGGTCGGTGCACGCATTCGCTCGTAACACAAACAGATACACAAGCCCAAGGGAAGTCCCGGGTTGGGTCGAAAACCCGGCACCGACCCAACCGGCCCCTGACCCTCGCCGTTGCGGGCCGGACGCGCGTACCGTGATGCCTCGACATGATCCACAGGCGCTCTGTTACCCTCTCCCAGCTCGCCGCAAGGCGACCAACAACATCTATCAACCCTGCTCTCCCGGCCCAGTCCGTCGAGAGCCCCCGCCAAGTGGCGGCGGTCCACAGGAGGTTCCGGCCTATGCGGCCGTACGAAGTCATGGTGATCTTCGATCCCGAACTCGATGACGTCGCAGTGCGTGACAACGTCGAGCGTTCGAAGAAGCTCATCGAGTCCATGGGCGCAGAGCCCGGTTACATCGATTTTTGGGGCAAGCGTCGCCTCGCCTACGAGATCAATCGCAAGACCGAGGGCTACTACGTCGTGATGCAGGCCATGTCCGAGCCCGCAGCAATGGCCGAGTTGCACCGCACGCTCTCCCTCGCGGACGAGGTCGTCCGCCACAAAGTGCTCCGTATTCCCGCTGAGGCATACGGACCTCCCCGAAACCGCGCAACTGCGGCGAAGGAAAAGGAAAAGGAGTAGTCATGGCAGCGAGCAACACCGTTACCGTCGTGGGCAACGTCACCCGCGACCCCGAATTGCGCTTCACCCCGAGCGGACAAGCCAACGTGCGTTTTGGCGTTGCAGTGAACCGTCGGTGGCAGGACCGCAACAGCGGCGAATGGCAAGAGCAGACCAGTTACTTCGATGTGGTCTGCTGGCGCGAAATGGCCGAGAACGTTGCCGAGTCGCTGCCGAAGGGCGCACGCGTGCTCGTCTCGGGTCGACTCGAACAGCGCAGCTACGAAACCCGCGAGGGCGAGAAGCGCAACGTGGTCGAGATCATTGCGGACGAGATCGGTCCCTCGCTGCGGTACGCAAGTGCCCAGGTGAGTAAGAACGAACGACGCGGCGGCGACTTCGGTGGTAGTAGCGCACCGGCTGCAGCCAGCGATGCCCCGGTATACGACGATTTCGGCGAAGAGCCCTTCTAGGCCCGCCAACTTTTCGAGAGGAACAAGAGCATGGGAAACAGTAAGGACCGGCGTCGTAACCCGGCATCCGCAGCCGCGGCCGACAAGCGCCGTGCCCCCAAAAAGAAGGTGTCGATCCTTGCCCAGGAACGCGTCACCTACATCGACTACAAAGACGTCAACTTGCTTCGCCGGTTTATGTCGGAGCGAGCCAAGATTCGCGCCCGGCGCGTGACCGGCAACGACGTTAAGCAACAGCGCGAGGTCGCTCGTGCGATTCGTGTTGCTCGCGAAATGGCGCTGCTGCCCTACGCCGTGCGCCAGACCACCAGCCGCGGCAAGGGCCGAGGTCGGGACCGGCGCGAGCGGGACGAAGAGTTGAGCGAAGCCGCAATCGAGCTCGAGACCAAGTCGGCAATCCCGGCGGGGTACGAAGAGTTTGCCGAGATGGAAGCAGTTGCAGTCGAAGGAGCCGACGCATGAAAGTGGTATTGCGTTCTGACGTCGACAACGTTGGCTCCAAGGGCGACATTGTCGACGTGGCCGACGGTTTTGCTCGCAACTTTCTGGTGCGCAAAGGGCTGGCTATTGCCGCAAGCGATGGTGCGGTACGTCAGGCCGAAGCGATGCGTCGCAACCGAGCAGCACGCGATGCTCGGGAGCGTGCTACAGCCGAAGACCTCGCAACTCGCTTGCAGGCCAACCGCATTCAAATCGCGGTGCGTGCCGGTGAGGGCGGCAAGCTCTTCGGCTCGGTATCCAATGCCGACATTGCGGCTGCGTTGGCTAAGGCTACCGGCGCCACGATTGATCGCAAGACCGTGCAACTCGCCGACGCAATCAAGTCGACGGGTGCGTACGAAGTGGCGGTGCGGCTGCACCCAGCGGTAAGCGCCACCGTTGGCGTGGACGTGGTCGCCGAATAGCGACCCGCATCCCAACACGACCTTGAACGGCCCGGCACTATGCCGGGCCGTTTCGCGCCCCTCCCCGTAAGTGTCAGTGCGGCCTGCGATCATGGAGTTCGTCCCCACCCCTGGGGATGAACGGCCCACTCATCCACAACGAATCCACAAGGAAAACCCCAGCTCATCGGCACATTTCCCACTCGTTCCCCACAGGGCCGGCATGAGACGATGCTCAACCCATTTGGTGCGAGTCCCCGCTCACATCACGACCCCTTCGCAGCGCAATTGAGGATCCGTTGGTTCAATCTCTAGACGACGCCCGTCGCCGCTCCCCGAGCGCGAGCGGACGCATCCCTCCGCACAACCTCGAAGCCGAAGAATCCATCCTCGGCGCCATGTTGTTGTCGCGTGACGCGATCACAGCTGCGGTCGAAGGTCGCCTCGCCGACGCCGACTTCTACAAACCTGCGCACGGTCACATCTTCGACGCAATCATGAGCCTCTACGGCCAGGGCGAACCGGTCGATCCCATCACGGTCGCCGAAGAGCTGCGCCGCGCCGGATTGCTCGAAGCGATGGGAGGCAAAGGCACGATCCTGCGGATTCAAGCGGGTGTTCCGGCATCGGCGAACGCAGGGCATTACGCCAAGATCGTCACCGATCTCGCGTTGTTACGACGCCTGATTGGAGTTGCTGGCGAAATTGCCGAAATGGGATACGAAAATCCCGACGATGTTCCCGAGACGCTCGATCGTGCCGAAGCACTGGTCTTTGAGGTTGCGGAGCACCAAGTCTCCGATTCGCTCGTTGATTTGCGATCATCGTTGCAAGACGCGCTCGATCATCTCGAAGCGATGTACGGACGCGAAAGCGGTCTTACCGGTCATGCGACTGGTTACAACGATCTCGACGATTTGTTGCTGGGACTCCAGCCTTCCGCGCTCAACGTGGTCGCGGCCCGACCCGCCATGGGAAAAACGGCGTTCGCGCTTGGTATGGCCGCCCACGTTGCAATCGAGGAGCGCAAGCCGGTGTTGTTCTTCTCGATGGAAATGGGGCACGCGGAGCTCACCAAGCGTTTGCTTGCCGCCGAGGCGCGCGTGGACGCGCGGAAGCTCTCGACCGGCAACATCCCCGAAGCGGACTGGACGCGCATTACGCACGCGGTTGGTCGGCTCGCTGAAGCACCGTTGTTCATTGACGACAACCCCAAGTGCACCGTGATGGAAATGCGCGCCAAGGGCCGACGTATCAAGGCCCGTCATGGCGATCTCGGGTTGATCGTCGTCGACTATCTCCAGCTCATGAGTACTTCGGGTCGGGTCGAGAGTCGCCAGGTTGAGGTCTCAGAGCTTTCCCGGGGGCTCAAGATCCTCGCTCGCGAACTCAACGCGCCGGTGGTGGCGCTCAGCCAGCTCAACCGCCAGCTCGAATACCGCCAGGACAAGCGACCGATGCTCGCCGACTTGCGCGAATCCGGTTCGATCGAACAAGACGCCGACGTCGTGATGTTCTTGTATCGCGATGAGACGTACCACCCTGAGTCTGACCAACGCGGTACGGCCGAGGTCATCGTGGCGAAACACCGTAACGGTCCCATTGGCACCGTTCGCTTGGCGTTCCTTGACCATCTCACCAAGTTCGCCAACATGGCGCGCGAGTAGGCCGATCGTACATTCGACTCCAAATCACGCGCGAGACTTGATGGGATGACGCGTCGGGGCGCAGTGCTGTGTTTGATGGCTGCGGTGCTATTTGGCGCGTCCACCCCGGCGGCTTCCGTGTTGGCCCGAGATGTGCCGCCGGTATTGTTGGCTGGCATCTTGTACCTCGGTGCGGCGATTGCGGTCCTTCCCTTCGTCGTGCGGCGCGTACCGACGATGTCGTCGCTGCGTGCAAGTTGGAAACCGCTCAGCGTTGCGGTTGTGGCCGGGGGCGCAATCGGCCCGGTGTTGTTGGTGCTCGGCCTCACCCGTGTTGATGCAGCAACAGCATCGTTGCTGCTCAACTTGGAACTCATCGCCACGCTGGCTATCGCAACGGTATGGATGCACGAGCACCTGACGCGTCGCGTTGTGGTGGGAGCGACATTGATTACCGCGGGTGGGGTGCTCCTCGTGTGGGATCCCGGAGCGCACTGGACGGCGGGCGCGCTGTTTGTGGTGGGAGCGTGTATTTGCTGGGGCATCGACAACAGCGTGACCGCTCGCGTCGACCAAATTTCTGCGGAGACCATTGTGATGGTCAAAGGCGCGGTCGCCGGCAGTGTGAATGCCGTGCTCGGAACAGTGCTCGCGGCGCAACACGGAGCCACGCTCACCCTGGGACAGTTGGCCGGGGCGCTGGTGGTGGGGGCACTCGGGTATGGCGCGTCGATCGTGTTGTGGGTGCGGGGCGCACGCCTGCTTGGTGCGGCGCGCGCCCAGTTGTTCTTTGCGACAGCCCCGTTCATCGGTGCGGCAGTGGCTTGGACGTTGCTCGGCGAACCGATTGCCTGGATCCAGGGTGTTGCGTTACTCGCAGCTTTGGTGGGAGTTGCGCTTGCGGTTGGAGGTCATCATGAGCATCTGCATATCCACGATGCGGCAGCTCATGATCATGAACATCTGCATCCGGACGAGCACCACAATCATGCGCACGATCCGTTAGTTGTCGGATGGCATTCGCATTTTCATGTGCACGACCAGTTGGTACACGAGGGCGCGCATATCCCCGACGTCCACCACCATCATCGCCACGACTGACGCGCGCCGTTGACTGGTGGCGTGCGGTTTGTATCGCCGCAGGCCGCAACCTGCGCCCCGTTACGAAATCCGAGGTGTGGTGTGACTCCGAGGGGGCAAGCGCCAGACCCCGAAGCTGTTTGTCGGCGCTGCCAGTAGCTGTTTTGTTACTGGCAATTGATAAGGCAGTAGGCGCATTCGAAAGTCTTGCGCGATGTGCAATCGGATTGGCATTAGCGACCTCAATGGGCCGAAATACTCACCGTGACTCGTTTTCGCTTACCGGCCAGTTCCCGAGCTGCATTCGCTGGGCTCTTCGTAGCGCTCGTTGCGCTCGCTGGGTGCACGGTTCCGTGGGACGGGAGTTCTCCGAGCCAGTGGGCGCCCGGGCCTTCGTCGAGCTCCGACACGTTGACGTGGGACTGGCACTCAGTGACCGCACAATCATGTTCGACGAATCCCACGAATTTCGGGACCTTTGTGCGCTATACGACCTCTTGCGTGTGGCAAGAGCAACAGGATTGGGTCCGGACCACTTCGTCGGTCTCGTACAACTACATGGTGACGCAT
>JBMOIW010000002.1:0-66358 GCA_049317145.1 Acidimicrobiia bacterium | reverse complement strand
TACCAACATTGTGCTGGCAGACGAAATCAACCGCACGCCACCAAAAACCCAGGCTTCAATGCTCGAAGCGATGCAGGAACGCCAAGTGAGCGTTGACGGCACATCCCACAAACTCCCCGCCCCGTTTCTCGTGGTCGCCACCCAGAATCCCATCGAATACGAGGGAACGTATCCGCTGCCAGAGGCACAGCTCGATCGATTTCTTGTGAAGCTCGATGTCGGCTATCCCGATGAAGCGAGCGAGATCGCAATGCTCGAGCTCACCCACTCCGGAGTTGAACCGACCACGCTCGCGGATGTTCGCGCCGTAACGAACGCCGATGAGCTGCTTGCGTTACGCGCCGAGGTTGATGCCACAACGGTTTCTCCCGAAGTGGCCCGGTACGTTGCGTTGCTGGCGCGTCGCACGCGCGAACTTCCGAGCGTGAGTACGGGAGCGAGCCCACGTGCAGCAGTGCACTTGTTAGCCGCAGCAAAGGCAGGTGCTCGGCTGCTTGGACGTTCGTTCGTCACGCCCGACGACGTTGCGTGGATGGCACCAGCGGTGCTGCGTCACCGCATTTTGCTTACTCCCGAAGCGGAGCTCGAGGGCTACCAGGCAGTCCAAGCGATTCAAGCAGCAGTGACCTCGATCGCGGTTCCACGCTAATGCCGCTCTGGCTCCTCATCGGCCTTGGGGTCATTGGCCTCGCCGCGGTTGTGTGCATCGTTGGCCCCGTGGGTCCAACCACCCGCACAGCATGGATCATTACGGTTGCTGCCCCCTTCGCAATCTTGGTGCCGCCAATCTTCAGTTATGCGTTTGCATTCATATTGTTTGGGCTCATTGTCGTCGACGCGATTGCAGCACGAGGCCAGACCGCTGCGTCGCGGAAGGTATCCGCGATCTTGCCGCGCGGCGTCCCAGTAGAACTTGCGGCCGACGCGAGCCCTCCCCCAGCAAGTCGGGCGCTCTTGCGACAACCATCGACGGCAGATCTCGCCGTCAATCCGAGCATCGACAGTGCACCGTTAGCAGCTTCCATTACCGGCATACGCCGAGGTCGCCACACCCTGCCCGAGCTCGTCATGCGCATTACGGGCCCGTTGGGATTGGCCTCATGGCGCCGACTTGGCGTCCCCAGTGCAGAAATACTGGTGTTTCCTGATGTGATCGCCGCCGAACGGATCGTGGCGCGAGTGCGCCGCAATCGCTTCAGTGATCCGAGTCGTATCCGGCGCGGCCCGCTCGGCCTTGGCACCGAATTTGAAGCAGTTCGCGATTATCAGCCCGATGACGACATCCGCCAAGTGAATTGGCGCGCCACCGCTCGAGTTGCCAAACCGATGAGCAATCAATTCCGCATCGAACAAGACCGCGACGTCATTGCTGTTGTGGACTGCGGTCGCCTCCTCGCCGCGCCAATCGGGAATTTGACTCGACTCGACGTGACGCTCGACGCGGTCGCCGCATTGGTTCGTTCTGCCGACGTTGTCGGAGATCGTGCCGGATTTCTCGCGTTCGACGACCAAGTTCGTCGCGAAGTCACACCCCGACGCGATGCCGGCGAACGGGTTGTCCGCGCGAGTTTTGACCTCGAACCGCGCTTGACGGACTCGGATTACGAGCTTGCATTCCGCATCGTGAGCCGCCGCAAGCGTGCATTTGTGTGCGTGTTTACCGACCTGGTCGAGGAGCGAGCCGCACGACCGCTCTTGGATGCAATGCCGTGGCTCATCCGCAAGCATCGCGTGGTCATCGCTTCGATCGCTGACCCAGAGCTGAGCGCAACGCTGACCATTCCACCACGCGGCGTACGGGACAGTTACCTGGCGTCTGCCGCGCTGGACGTGCTCGAAGCGAGGTCGCTCGTCGTGGCCAATCTTCAGCGATCAGGAGCTCAGGTTATAGAGGCGCCCATTGCGACGTTCTCCGAATCCGTAGTCGCCGCGTATCTAGACGCCAAGCGCCGAAACCGAATCTGATCCAACGGCTTGTTGCCCACGACCGATGCGGCCGCGGACAACGACCAGCGTCCAAAACAACCCCGCAAGCAACACACCGACAGTAATCCCGAGCGGGGTTGGTAGGCCTGCGGTGCTGATCGAGCCCTCGAAGATCCCACATAGCAAAAGGGTGAGCGCAACCCCCAACACGATCTGGACTGCGGCGAGTGACTCTTCGCGCAGTGCTTGCGCCCTCGAACGATAGCCGGGATCGACGAGCGTCCATCCGAGGCGGAGCCCCGCAACTCCCGCAACGATGATGCACGACAATTCGAGGAACCCGTGGGGTACAACAAACTGCCAGAGCACTGCGCTGTTCCCTGCTTGAATCGTGAGGCCAAATATCGCCCCCAGCACGACGCCTTGATACATCAACATCGCAATCGACCCGATACCCGCGGCGATACCAGCAACGAAGACGAGGAATGCAATTTGAATGTTGTTGGTGAAGATCTGCGCTGAGACCGCGGCTTTTTCTTCGGGGGAAAGCTGGAAGTTTGCGGACTCGCGTTGCACGACACTTTCCGTGCCCGCTGGTGCGAGCACGGAGGCATTCACCGGATCGAGATTGGCCCAAACTGCGGACAGGACGAATGGGCCCATCAACGCCAGGACACACACGAGAACTGCAAGCGGGCGTTCGGCAATGCAGCGCCACAGACCGGTCGTGAGCCACGTCAGCGGGTTCCAGCGTTTCGTGCGCACCCCGCCGTACACGGTTTGGCTCGCTCGGCGCACCAGATCGTCAAGCCGCAAGACTTCGGGTTCGCCCGGAAACTCGCGACGGGCATAGGCAAGATCGGCCGCTGCCGCCCGGTACAGTGCAAACATGCGCCGCACGCCCGACACCTTGAGTAGTCGTGCCCGACCGCCGGTATTCAAGAGCAGCGTTTCGAGCTCGAGCCAGTCGGCGGAGCGGCGTTGCACAAAGCGCTCGAGATTCATATGACCTCAGTCCTCAACCATCATCGAATCGAGACTCCGGAAGGAATCGATTTTTCCGTCAACGTTGCTGGTGTCGGTTCCCGATTTTGTGCCACGGCAATTGATGTCATGGCCCTCGCTGCTGCGTTGCTCCTGGTTCTGTTCGGACTCGGTTTCTTCAGCGCAGTACTAACCGACGCGCTCGGGATTGCGGTGTGGACCGTTACCAGCTTTGCCGTCATCTGGGGGTACCACGTCGTCTTCGAAAGTGATTTCCGTGGCCGAACCTTAGGGCACATGGCAGTGGGACTGCGCGTCACGCGTCTCGACGGCGGTCGGATTGACTTCGTCGCAGCGGCTATTCGTGGTCTGTTCTGGCCGATCGAAGTGTTCGGGCTCCCGGTTCTCGCAGTAGCGAGTGCATTCGCCTCACCGAGCAATCAGCGCTTGGGCGATCTTGCCGCCGGGACACTCGTGATCTACGACGAACGCCCGATACTTACTCGACGCGCTCGTTTGCAGCCCGCAGCGTATGCGCCAAATGCTCCGTTCTTACGATGGGACGTCAGCCGGGTTTCTCCTCGCGATACTGCGGTGATCCGATCGTTTATTGAACGCCGTACGCAAATTGCATTCGGGGCACGGGTGCATCTGGCTGAGCAATTGGCAGCGCGTATTCAACCCCTCGTTACGGGCGCGCCAACCAACTGGCATCCGGAGAGCTTTCTAGAAGGAGTCGTGGCAGCAAAGGCGCGACGCGACTAGACGCCAGTGCTATACCGCAAGATCGTTTTCCTCCGAAACCGCGCGCAGTACCGTCTCTCGCCGAATCGGTTCGGAAAGAATTGCGGCAACCTCGGGATTGCGGCGGATTGTGTCGATCAATAATCCAGCGACGGGTGTGAGCAACTCGACTTGGCGATCGGCGGTTGCGGCCGCCTTCGTTCGACGAAAAGCAAACGTCAGCGCTTGCGTCGTAATCTCCCAACACCCAACCTCGGGTGCAACGTCGTCGGCGACACGAATCAAAAGATTCTCCTCGTCGAGCTCGCTGAAGTCATCCGGTGCAAGTTCGGACGCAGCAACACTGCGCACGCGGATTGGGAACGGGAACACCGTGATCTCGGCGGGGATGGGTCCGATCCCCGTCATGTAGTCGACCAAGGCAGGATTGCCCTTGGCTAACCCATGGACGATGTGACCGAGATTGGTGACGTACTCCTCGCCGCGGGTGTCGCTGCGATGCTGGCCTGCGCAATACGCAATGGCATGGCAGAGTTCGTGCACGAAGATTCCGACCGCCATCTCGCCTTTGAGGCTGGGGTGCACAAGGATCCGTGAATGGCGAAACTGGGTTTCGCCATGGAGCTCCGGGCTCGCTTCGAGGCGGGCGACTGTGAAGGTCAACGTACCGACGTGGACTGTCTCGGGTAACACCAGTTGCCTCCCTGCATTGCCTGGCACTTCTGCCGAAGGAGCGCACCATAGGTCGGGCGCTTCCACCGCGCCAGGATCCTCCCGACCCAACAGAAACGCTTCTGCCGCGCTAACGCCCGCCTATGCTGACCCACGTTCCGCGGCGCTGTGCTTGCGGGCACAGACAAGGGGGAAATCCATGACTGCAGTCCCGCCCGCCGGCGGCGTATCGAGCGACGACAAGACCTGGGGCTTGATCGCCTGGGGTGCCGCCTACTTCTTCCCGATCATTGGCCCATTGGTGGTCATGCTGACAAAGGGCAAAGAGTCGCCGTTTGTCCGGGCCAACTCGGTCGAAGCACTGAACTTCGGCATCGTGATCGCCATCGCGTATGTCGTCGGCTTCATTCTGACCATCATCCTCGTTGGGATTCTGATCGTGTTGGCTGCAGCCATCGTGCACATCATCTTCTGCATCATGGGCGCGATTAAGGCCTACGCCGGCGAGGAATACCGCTGCCCAGTCAACATCCGCATGGTCAAGTAACTCACGCTGTACCGCAAGTCGAAAGCGCCCCCGGTTGTTGACCCGGGGGCGCTTCCTTTTCTCAGACTCGATGCGTCATATGATCCAGCCCGAACTGCGTCGACCAGGAGAAGACCATGACCGTCCCCGTTCCGCCCACTGGACCCACCAGCGACGACAAGACCTGGGGCATGTTCGCGTGGCTCGGCGCGCTCATCGTGAACTTCGTGGGCTGCGGACTCGGTTTCCTTGCTCCGCTGATCATCATGTTAACCAAGGGCAAGGACTCTCAATTTGTTCGCGCCAACGCAGTCGAATCGCTGAATGTCTTCATCACCGTTGCGATCGGCGTTGCGGCGGGCTTTGCATTCTGGTTTATTACGGCAATTCTCGGTGCGTTACTACCGCTTGTGATCAGCGTTCTCATCACCCTCTTCGGCGTCCTCGTGTGGCTGGTTGCACTCGGCGCCGGAATTTATGGACTGGTGATCGCGATTATGGGATCCGTAGCGGCGAACAAAGGCGAGCAATACAAAGCGCCGTTTGCATTTCGTTTTGTGAAGTAATCGAGCGAGGCTGGTAGCGCGTTAGACGCGCAAGCCAAGGAACGGCTCAAACGGCAACAGCCGCACGGTCCACCAGGTCAGCGTTATTGCTAGCAGTGTCCAGGCCGCCCATGTGGGCATGCGCAGCTTGACCAATTGCGGGCCGCCGAGACGTGGTAGCGCCCACAGCACATACAACGCAATCAACAGCGGGAACACTAAAAACACCGCGACCGCGTTGAACTGAATCGCGGCGCCAATATTGCCCTGCATCAATTGATATGCCGCCCGAGTTGCTCCGCATCCGGGGCACGGCAGGCCGGTCATCGCTTTGAACGGACAGACCCAAAGCCGCGCGTGCGACGGATCGTTCATCGCGACAAACGCACACCCTGCGACTGCGGCCGCGCCGACGGCGAGTGGAGCAACACTCGCAGGAAGTCGACGGGCCGCAGTAACAGTGTTCATCGCATTAGTTCGAGGTACTGAAATTCCAGCCACCCGTAACAATGTTGATGATCCAACCTACGAGCCCAAGCGCACCAAGCGCGATGCTAATGATGCCAAGGATCTTGGCAGTGTTTGCCTTGCTCATTGCACCGGCCATGTCACCGCTTGCCGCCAGTTTGTTGACCTGCGTCGAGAAAACGATGCCGATAATGCCCGGGATCCCCCCGACAAAGCAGCAACACAGAACGGCAAACGCAGTCCCGATGATGTTCAGCACCAGGTAGTTCTGGATTTGGCCACCCGGTGCGGGAGCGCCACCACCCATCGGAGGCATTGGAGCCGATGGCGGCGGAGGCGGGGGAGGCGGCGGAACGCTGCTCATTGTGATGTTCTCATTTCGTCAAGGCCGGACACCCGGCGGTCGATAACCGCCATGTTCTAGGCATAAAACGCACTCAACGCAATGACCCTCGGCCAAAAAACATTTGAGATGAAGAATTGCCAATGCCTCGGGTTTACACTCCGCAAGGACTCTCCGCACGAACTCTCCGCTCCTAAGGAGCCCACATGACTGACTGGGGTTTCGAGACCCGCCAAATCCACGCCGGAACCGAGCCGGATCCAACAACTGGGGCCCGAGCGGTACCGATCTATCAGACCACGAGCTATGTGTTTCGCGACACTGAACATGCCGCGAACCTCTTCGGGTTGGCGGAGTCCGGCAACATCTACACCCGCATCATGAATCCCACGCAAGGCGCGCTCGAGGCGCGGGTCGCCGACCTCGAAGGGGGCATCGGGGCGCTGGCGGTTGCCTCCGGACAAGCCGCCGAGACGATGGCGCTGCTGAACCTGGCGCAATCCGGCGACCACGTCGTGTCGAGCGCATCGCTCTATGGAGGTACCTACAACCTCTTTCACTACACCTTGCCCAAGCTCGGCATCGAGGTTGACTTTGTCGATGACGCCGATGACCTTGATTCGTGGCGCAAAGCAATCCGTCCTAACACCAAAGCGCTCTATGGTGAAACGATTGGAAACCCGAAAGGCGATGTACTCGACATCGAAGGCGTCGCCGGCGTCGCGCGCGAAGCAGGCGTCCCACTCATTGTCGACAACACGCTCGCATCTCCGTATTTGGTCAACCCGCTGCGCTGGGGTGCAAATATCGTCATTCACTCCGCTACAAAATTTTTAGGCGGGCACGGCACCACGATTGCCGGAATCATTGTTGACGGTGGCACCTTTGATTACGCAGCCAGCGGACGTTTCCCCAACTTCACCGAACCGGATCCGAGTTATCACGGGCTGGTCTATAGCGAAGCGCTCGGCAACGCGGCCTACATTGCCAAAGCGCGCGTCCAACTCTTGCGCGACATTGGTGCTGCGATCGCTCCGATGAATGCGTTCCTCATTTTGCAAGGCATCGAGACATTGTCACTACGTATGGAACGCCATGTCGCCAACGCCACTGCAGTTGCCGAGTTCTTAGAAGCGCGTCCCGAAGTCGAATGGGTTTCGTACCCCGGTCTTGCGTCGAGTCCATGGAATGCCAACCAACGCAAGTACGCGCCCAAGGGTGGTGGCGCAATCATGTCGTTCGGCATTGTGGGTGGCAAAGCTGCAGGGGCCAAGTTCGTTGAATCGCTCAAGCTCTTTAGTCATCTCGCCAACGTGGGCGACGTCCGGAGTTTGGTGATTCACCCCGCGAGCACCACCCACGCGCAGCTCACCGAGGCCGAGCAGCTCACCGCCGGGGTCCACCCCGGGATGGTGCGGCTCTCGATCGGGATCGAGACCATCTCCGATATCCTCGAGGACCTCGCCTCGGCGCTGGAGCAATCCCAGCGATAGGCAACCGACCTTCCCCGCCCTGGGATCGGTTCCGAGAGGGTCATCCGGGCGGAGAGAGCGCCGATCAACACACCATGGCCACATTGCTCCCAGTGACCGGGGCATGGAAGCCCGAAGACTTCCCCGGACGCCGACAGTTCGCCGCGCTCTTTCGCGAACGGCCTCACGCACTCGAATCCGGTGGCTTTCTTTCGGACGTGACCATCGCGTACGAAACGTGGGGGGAACGCAACGCTGACACTTCCAATGCGGTGTTGGTACTCCACGCGTTTTCGGGTGATAGCCACGCCGCAGGAAAAGCAGGCCACGGCCACATCACTCCCGGCTGGTGGGACGATCTCATCGGCCCCGGGAAAGCAATCGATACCGATCGCTTCTTTGTGGTGTGCCCGAACGTCATCGGCGGTTGCCAAGGTACGACTGGTCCGTCATCGCTCGCACCCGACGGCAAACCGTTTGGTTCGCGGTTCCCGGTCACCACAGTGCGCGATCAAACCGTCATCGAAGCAGCACTCGCCAATGCGCTCGGCATTGATCGTTGGGCGGCAGTTATCGGCGGATCGATGGGCGGGATGCGCGCACTCGAGTGGGCGGTCAGCTTCCCCGAACGCGTTGCGCGTTGCGTAGCGATTAGCACGTGTGCCGCGTCGAGCGCCGAACAAATCGCGCTCGGTGCCATGCAAATGCGCGCCATTGCTGCGGACCCGAACTTTCGTAACGGGGATTACTACGACGCAGAACCTGGAGCCGGCCCGCACGCCGGGATGATGCTGGCGCGTGCAATTGGCCAAGTGAGCTACCGCTCCGAACTTGAGTTCCACACACGCTTTGCCCGTCTTCCGCAGGGCGATGAAGACCCGCTCGACGGCGGGCGCTACGCGATTGAGAGCTACCTCGACTATCACGCCGAGAAACTGGTGAAACGCTTCGATGCCAACACCTATGTCTCACTCACGCGCGCCATGAACCATCACGATGTCGGTCGCCACCGCGGTGGTGTTGCCGCCGCACTGGCACGCATTACCGCCGAAACCACGATTGCCGGAGTTTCGAGCGATCGGTTGTACCCGCTACGGCAGCAGTACGAACTCGCACACCTCATTCCCGGCGTCACCGGCGTGGAAATAATCGGGTCCATGGCCGGCCACGACGGTTTTCTCGTTGAACATGAAGCCGTTGGCAAAGTCATTACCCGCGCGCTTGCCGACGCGTAGGCACATTCCTACATTTCGCGACGACCTTCGAGTGCGCGACCCAAGGTGATTTCGTCGGCATATTCAAGATCCCCACCGACGGGCAGACCGCTCGCAATGCGTGTCACTTTGACCCCAAGCGGCTTGAGAAGCCGGACGAGATACATCGCAGTGGCTTCCCCTTCGATGTTGGGATTGGTGGCCAAGATGACCTCATCGGTTCCCTCTTCGCTGATGCGGGCCAAGAGTTCGCGGATCCGAAGTTGCTCCGGGCCAACCCCTTCGATCGGACTAATTGCGCCCTGCAGCACGTGGTAGCGACCTTTGAACTCTTGGGTTCGCTCGATCGCCACAACATCGCGCGGCTCTTCGACGATGCACAGCACCGCAGTGTCGCGTCGCTCATCGCGACAAATCGCGCAAAAATCACCATCAGCCAGATTGAAGCAGCGCCCGCACCACGTCACCCGGGCTTTCGCATCGGTAATTGCATCGGCAAGTCGACGCGTGTCTTCGGTCGGCACTTTCAGCAAATGGAACGCAATGCGTTGTGCGGATTTCGGGCCAACGCCAGGGAGGCGACCAAGTTCGTCGATCAGAGTCTGGATCGGACCCTCGTAGTACCCGGCCACGTCAGCCGAGCAGCCCGCCGAGCGCGCCCATATCGAGGCCGCCCGTTACCGAACCAAGACGCTGTTGTTGCAAGCCCTGACTGGCTTTGAGTGCATTGTTCACTGCGGCAAGAACCAAGTCTTCGAGGGTCTCGATGTCGTCGGGATCCACGACCTCGGGCTTGATAGCAACGGCGACCAATTCGCCGGCGCCGGTCACCGTCGCGGTCACCATTCCGCCACCGGCAGTGCCCTCAACGGTCTCCGTCGCCAGCGCCTCTTGTGCGGCAGCCATGTCGCGCTGCATCTGCTGCACTTGGCGCATCATCTGATTGATCTGCTTCTGGTTGGCCACGAGTCTCTCCTACTCCTGAATTCGGTTAGCGCGGCTGCTCGTCAATGACTTCGCCGCCAAACGATTCGAGCAAACGCCCAACAGGGGTGTGGGCCGGATCGTTGGGTCGAACGGTCTCGAGTTGTGCAACCTCTTCGGCATCGATTTCTTCAATGACTGCATCGGCATCGCTCGGCATGGCTTGCGGAACCTCGACTTCGTGCACCACAAGCTTGAAGCGTGGTTCGCGTCCAAGACGCGCCAAAAACGCTTCGCGAATCGGGCCTGCCGCGCGCTGGAACCGCGGCTTTGCTGCCTCGATGACCGCGCTTGGGACTCCGAAGACGATGACGTTGTTGTCTTCGATACGAATGGGCAACGCGGCCTGGACGGAAGAACGCGTTGCGATCGGAAGATCGCCGAGCACTGCCGGCCATACCGTGATGATCTCCTCCAACTCGAGCGGACCCGATGGCGTTGTGGCCGCGGGCGCTGCCGCAACTGCTGGTGCTGCGGCAACTTCGGGTTCGGCTGGTGTCGCCCGCGACGCGCGCAGTGCTCCGAGCGCGGCCTTTGGCCCGCTGGCGCTGCGCGTTGGCGTTGTCGTCGAAGCCGACGAAACCGATACCGACGGAGCGGACGACGCGGCGGACGAAGCATCAGCCGGCGCGGGACGAGTTCCTGCATCACCTCGCGACGCGCCTGCGCCGCGTTCGAGTCGGTCGACCCGATCCGCCAGCGCCTGAAGGGACGTCCCGGCATCGCGACGAGCCAACGTAATGAGCGCGACTTCGAGAACAAGCCGTGGATCGGCAGTTTCAGCGCCACGCATGTCCGCGATTGCACGCCCCAACGTTTCGATGATGCGGATCGTCCCTGCGGGACCAAGATCACGTCCCACCACTTCGAGCTGTACCGCATCTTCGGTGGGCACATCGACACGTACTTGTCCCCGCGCGGCGGTGACAACAAACGCATCCCGCGCGCAGTGCAACAGATCCTCGGCGACCCGACGTGCATCGTTGCCGGCCTCGAGCAAGGTATTGCACTCCGTGAGAACCAATGCTGCATCTTCGGAGTGAATGGCCTGCAAAATGGCAAGGCGTTGTGCGAACGGCGTACCGCCAAACAATTCGGCGACCGCATCACCCTCGAGCGCACCATGCGCAATTGCTTGGTCGAGTAGCGAAAGCGCATCGCGCACGGAACCAGCAGCGCGACGCGCCACTGCATCCAACGCTGCCGGGTCCGCTTCGATTTGTTCTTGGGCAACGACGCTGGCGAGGTGCTCCACGAGCTGGGCCTGCGTCAGCAACGTGAATTCGAAGTGCTGCGTTCGCGAACGAATGGTCGGCAGCACCTTCTCGGGGTTCGTCGTTGCGAGCACGAAGATGACGTGATCCGGTGGCTCTTCGAGTGTCTTGAGCAAGGCGTTCGATGCGCGCCCCGTCAGCTCGTGCACCTCGTCGATGATGTACACCTTGCGTCCGCCGCCCGCGCTGCGATACGCCACCTTCTCGATGAGCTCGCGCATCTCATCGACACCGTTATTGGAAGCGGCGTCGATTTCGATGACGTCGAACGATGTTCCGGAAGCGACGGCGAGACAGGCTTCGCATTTTCCGCACGGCTCACCGTCGGTTGCGCGTTCGGCACAGTTCAACGCTTTGGCCAAGATCCGGGCACTCGTCGTCTTGCCGGTGCCCCGTGGGCCTGAGAACAAGTAGGCATGCCCGACCCGGTCCTCCCGGACCGCATTGCGCAACGCTGCGCTGATGTGTTCCTGCCCCACCAGCTCGTCGAAACGCTGGGGCCGGTACTTTCGGTAGAGAGATTGATGCGCCACGGCGCCGACACTATCCCGGCCCGGTACACTCCCGACCGGCCCGCCGGCCACGGTCGGGTCCGGCGCGACGGAAACCCGTGAATCGAGTCAGGTCCGGAAGGAAGCAGCTCTCAGCGGAACGTTCCGGGTGCCGCCGGGTTGCCTGACCGAGCGGTCCGGCGGGCCACTGGAGGGATGCGAGAGCGGCCGAATCGGCACGCCTGGAACGCGTGTGTGGGGAAACTCACCGTGGGTTCGAATCCCACTCCCTCCGCTCAAGGGCCGGGTGCACTGCACCCGGCCCGACAACTTTTCTACGCTGCAGTGCATGAACCCCGAGGCCGTCGCCGCTGCCATGGACGTTGCACTCGCTGAGGCTGACGCCGCTGTGCAGCATGGCGACGTACCGATCGGTGCGGTGATTGTCGAACGCACGACTGGGCGCATCATTGCGGCACGCCATAACGAACGCGAGCTCCTTAACGATCCCTGCGCGCACGCCGAGGTGCTTGCACTGCGCGATGCCGCAAGAATTGTCGGTTCGTGGCGGCTCGACGAATACGCATGCGTCGTGACCCTGGAACCATGCCCGATGTGTGCCGGCGCACTCGTGAACGCGCGCATCGGCGCCGTGGTATTCGGTGCGGGCGACCAAAAAGCTGGAGCGCTCGGCAGCGTCTACAACCTCGGAGCGGACCCTCGCCTCAACCACGAATTCCCCATCCAGCGCGGCCTCCGCAGCGAGGATGCCGCAGCACTCCTGACGGCGTTTTTCACGTCTCGGCGCTAGGCCAAGGCACTCCGCGCGGCGAACTCATTACACTGCCCGCCCGGAGGGATGCGAGAGCGGCCGAATCGGATGGTCTCGAAAACCATTGTGGCGCAAGTCACCGTGGGTTCAAATCCCACTCCCTCCGCCATCGTTGCCCCGTGCCAAATGGCGCGGGGCAACTTCGTACCTGCGAATACGCCCTCGCGTGTTGTGTTCAACCCACTGCCGCTACCAGCATTCAGCCCCTGTACTTGAGTGACGTCGTATCACGAGCTGGTAACGCACTACTCCTCAGCGAGCGCGGCGCGGATTTCGAGCATCTGATTCAAAAGACCTGGCACATCGGCACGGGCGGTGTTGCAGAGAATCTCGAAATCGATCGACCAGTTTCCGTGGACGATGCGATTTCGCAGCGCGATTGGCCGAGCCCAAGGGATTTCTGGGCGAGAACCTTTTGTCTCCGCTGACAACTGCGAGATTGCCTCACCGAGAACCGAGAAGTTCCACAGTAATGCATCGCGTCAAATCTCATCCGCTTCGAGCGCTGCTTGATCGAGCCCACGGGTGAGTTCAACGCCGCGGCTGCACGCATCAATGATCTCGTCGAGCAGAACAAGATCACGCTGCATACAACTCAACTACTTCCGCCAGCACGCGCGCACGCAACCGGCGATGAAGTGCGCGTTTCGCCACAAGATCTACGGAGCGCCCGAAGAGTTCGCTCAACTCCTGTTCCAGCGCATCAATTTCCCAGCCCAGAGTTGCATTCGGGCTCAATTCGTAGAGGAGATCCACATCGCTTTGCGGCGTCGCGTCGCCTCGTACCATTGAGCCAAAGAGTTCAAGGCGAGCGATCCCATAGCGTAAACAGATCGAACGCAGCTCGTCCTCATTGATTAGGAATGGGAGGGGACTCATCGCGGCAATGGTACAAGCGCTACGCAAGAATCGCCGACAAATCGCAGCCGCAGGCACGGACACGGCTGCGATCCGACAAGAACGGAAAACCCGTGCCGGGCTGCCGCCCGCTCGCGTTGTGTTGACCGGTAACCGTCCGCAAAGCTCGTTCCATTACTACCGAACACGCAGTCCCAAGTTGCTCACAATGGCGCGCGTCGCGCTCGCACGGTTGAGGGTGTAGAGATGGAGTCCCGGCGCACCCGCGCGCAATAACGCGTCGCACAGTTCAGTCGCTACTTCGATACCGATTGCGCGCACACCCTCGGGATCGTCTCCGCCTTGAGCGAGCCGCGCTTCGAGCCATGCGGGAAACGCTGCGCCGGACAACTGCGCCATGCGCGCCACTTGCGAAAGGTTCGTCACCGGCATGATCCCGGGCACAATTGGCGTCGTCACGCCGCGTGCGGCCATGTCGTCGACGAATCGCGTGTAGACGTCGACATCGAAAAAGAACTGCGTGACCGCAAAGTCTGCGTCGCGTAGTTTCTCCGCTTGACGCTCGCGGTCGAGGTCCGGGTCCGGGCACAATGGATGCCCTTCCGGGTGCGCCGCAACCGCCACACAGAAGCCGCCGATTTCCCGGCACAACGCAACCAGGTCGCGTGCGTGCGAAAGATCACCCGGAGGAAGCCCAAGCTCCGGCGGCGGATCCCCCCGCAATGCCAACACATTGGCGAGTCCCTGGGCGCGGTACGTCTCGAGCATTCCCACCAGCTCCGCCCGCGAATGCCCGGCGCAGGTGAGATGCATCATGGGAAGCAGTGGGGTCGTTTCAAGCAGCCGCACGACAATTTCGTGGGTCCGCTCCCGCGTCGAACCGCCAGCGCCGTAGGTCACAGAAACAAATGACGGCGTTAGCGTCGACAAGTCCTGCAGCGTGGCAGCGAACGTCATTTCTGCTTCTGCCGTCTTCGGAGGGAAGAACTCGAAGCTCAACGTTGGCGCAAGCCCAAACAGCTGACGAATTTCCATCGGGGCCAAAGCCTACTCACAAACTCCGATTTCTCTCCTGCGGTTCGGACATACTGCATCGGTGCCCACGCCCCTGATCCCAACGCCGCGCGCACGACTACTGCGGCGTTGGCGACATCACCATCCGACGCGCAGGACACTGCGCGGGCACGGGTATTTCAAACGTCTTGGGCCTGGTCTGGTCACCGGTGCCGCGGACGACGATCCGTCCGGCATCGGCACCTACTCGCAAGTCGGCGCCGCGTTCGGGCTTGCATTGTCGTGGTCTGCGCTCGCAGTCGGTCCATTGGCAATCGCCGTTCAGGAACTGGCTGCGCGTATCGGATTGGTGTCCGCGCAGGGACTCGGCGTGCTCATGCGCCGCCGGTTTCCCAAACTCATTGTGCTGTTTGCAGTGCTGTTAGTCGCTATTGCCAACACCTTTAATATCGCCGCCGATTTACAAGCAATGGGTGCGGCGACGGCAGTCGTTGCTCCGGTGAATCCTGCGGTGTGGACTGTCGGCTTTGCCCTCGTCATTGTCACACTCGAGGTATTTGTTCCCTACCATCGCTACAGCAAGATCTTGCGCTGGCTTGCGCTTTCCCTCGGCGCGTATCTCGTGGTGCTGTTCATGGTGAACGCCGATTGGCTCGAAGTGCTTCGTGCCGCGCTGATACCCACCTTCAGCGGCACTCGGGGGGAACTCATTGCACTTATTGCCGTGTTTGGTACCACCATTTCGCCCTATCTGTTTTTCTGGCAGGCAAGCGAAGAGGTCGAAGAAGAAGGTGAGGTCGCGCCGCGGGCCACTCCTGATGTGCGCCCGCAACACCTCACCGCAATGCGAGTCGATGTGATTGGCGGGATGGTTTCGGCGGTCCTCATCGCGTTCGCCATCATCGTGGCCTCGGCGCTGACCCTCCATCCGGCTGGGATCACGCAAATCAACACGCCTGCGCAGGCGGCCGAGGCCCTGCAACCCATCGCCGGCAATCTTGCTGGCGCAGTGTTCGCCCTTGGCATCGTTGGCCTTGGTCTCCTCGCCGTCCCGGTGTTAGCGGGAGCGACGGCGTACGCAGTAGCCGAGGTATTCGGTTGGCATGAAGGCTTGTCGTCCCACTTTCGGCAAGCGCGCGGTTTCTATACCGTGATCTTGCTCAGCATGGCGATTGGGCTCGCCCTTGGCTTCGGTGGGCTCGATCCGATCCGGGGGCTGTACTACGCCGCAATCCTCAACGGCGTGTGTGCACCGCCGCTGATTGTCCTGATGATGATCCTGGCGCGCGACAAACGCATCATGGGTGAGCACCGCTCAGGCTGGCTATCCCTAACGATCACCGGGGCCGCGGCCTTCATCGCAGTGGGGCTCATCGTTACTGCGGGGATCTTGGCGATTCGCTGAACCCGCTTGGCACGCGTATGCCGGTACATCGACGCAAGCGCAACGAATTGCTCACCACGAACACGCTCGAAAACCCCATCGCTGCCGCCGCAATCACCGGATTAAGAATCCCGATTGCAGCCAGCGGTATGGCCGCAACGTTGTACGCAAACGCCCAAAACAGGTTGCCCTTGATGATGGCGAGCGTGCGCCGCGCCAAGAGAATCGCATCCGGGATCGCAGCAGGATCGCCGGATACGAGCGTGATGTCGCTGGCCTGAATCGCCACATCCGTTCCGGTGCCAATTGCGATTCCGAGATCGGCTGCCGCCAATGCAGGAGCATCATTGACGCCATCACCAACCACTGCAACAACCGATCCCTTCTCTTGCAATGCGCGCACTACCGCTTGTTTGGCCTCGGGTCGCGCGTCAGCGATTACCTCGTCGACACCGACGGCGTGCGCAACCCGCTGCGCAGGCCCCGGCTGATCTCCCGTCACCAGGATTGTTCGCAATCCCAGTTTTTGCAGCGCTGATACCGCAGCCTTTGCGTCGGGCTTTATGGTGTCCTCGAGGACAACCGCAGCGCTGCACGCGTCACCCCAAGCTCCATAGATGATTGTTGCTGCCGTGTTTTCCGGCACTTCAAGGGAGCGTGCGAGCTCTGGATGCAGCTCCCCGACGAACGCTGCACGCCCGATCCGCACGAGTTCTCCATCGATCGTGGCGCGTACTCCCGCTCCCGGTGTATTCACAAAATCAGCTGCTGGCAACAAGTCGAGGCCTCGGGCGCCCGCTTCGGCCACGATTGCTCGCGCGATGGGATGCTCGCTTCCGGCGTCGGCACTTGCAATCACCCGCAGCGCCTCTTCCGTTGTGACACCAGGAGCCGTGGCAATACCGACGACCCGCAACGCTCCCTGTGTAAGCGTGCCGGTTTTGTCGAGCACGATTGCATCGACACGTTGCGTTGCTTCGAGCACTTCACCACCACGAATCACGATGCCTAACTGGGCCGCCCGACCCGTGCCCACCATGATTGCTGTCGGAGTCGCAAGCCCCAGCGCGCAGGGGCAAGCAATGATGAGCACTGCCACCGCAGCGGTTATTGCCGCCTCCACACTGCCCGTAGTGAGGAGCCACAACACCAGCGTCGCAAGCGAAATGAGCAACACAATCGGAACAAATACGCGAGCAATGCGATCGGCAAGCCGTTGAATCGGCGCTTTGCTGCCCTGAGCTTGGGTGACCAATCGCGCGATCTGTGCAAGCACGGTATCGGCACCGACGCGCCGCGCTTCGATTACAAGACGCCCCGACACGTTGACCGTTGCCCCAAACACGTCGTCACCAGCGCTCACGTCCACGGGTACAGGCTCACCAGTCAACATTGCAATATTCACCGCCGATGCGCCGGCGACGACAACGCCATCGGTAGCGATCTGCATACCGGGACGCACAACAAAACGATCGCCGACTTCGAGACTCGCGGCCGGCACCCGGTCGCCGTTTTCGAGTTCCGCATCGGTCGCACCCAAGGCCAGCAGCGCGCGCAACGCGGCGCCGGATCGGTGGCGCGACCGCAACTCAAAGAATCGGCCCAGCAGGATCAGCGAAATGATCGCGGCTGCAGTTTCGAAATACACGTGCGCGTTCATTGCATCTGTCGCAAAGGGGTGCGGGATCACCATCTCCATGCCAGCGCTGCCTGCGCCCAATACGACGAGGGCGTACAGCGACCATCCCCACGCGGCAAGCGTGCCGATCGATACGAGGGTGTCCATCGTGGCCGTGGCGTGGCGCGCGTTGACGAACGCAGCGCGGTGAAACGGCCATCCGCACCAGGCCACAACCGGCGCGCTCAATACCGCGCAGACCCACGCCCACCCGGAGAACTGCAACCCCGGGATCATGGAGATGGCAATCACCGGTGTCGAGAGCGCCACCGCAACAATCAAGCGGATCCGGACGTCCTTCAGCGCGTTGGCTTCAGGATCATCAGTTTCCACTTCCGGAACGCGATATCCGAGGCGCTCGATGGTCGAGCGAAACGATTGCGTATCGACGAGCTGCGGCTGGTACCGCACCGTTGCCTGCGCGGTTGCGTAGTTCACGGATGCGTCACAAACCCCGTCCAACTTGCGCAAGCCGCGTTCGATGCGGGCTGCGCAGGATGCGCAGGTCATCCCTTCGATGGGGAGATCAATCCGCTGCTCGTCCGTGTGTGCTGCGCGCATTCCCATTGGTCTCCGACGCTAACGGGCGCAACGTCCCGATGTCTGTCTCAACCGCCAATCGCTTCGGTGTGTTCCAGCCCGTCTGCAAGACTGTTCGTCATGACTCGCCTCGTTTCGGTCCCGGGCATTTCGTGCAATCACTGCAAGCAGGCGATCGAGCACGAGTTGCGCACAACCGACGGAATTACGCACGCGGAAGTGAGCATTGCGAACAAGACCGTCGTTGTTGACGGAGATACGTCCGATGCGGCGATTATCGCCGCGATCGATGCCGCCGGCTACGACGTTGCCTCGATTGCGCTGGACGATGCGTCGTAATCGTCTAGTTCGGGCTGCTGCTTAAGATAAAGACAGCGATCAGCGCGTACAGAACGACACCAGCGACACAGAGACCGATTCCGATCCAACCGATGATCTTTCCGGCTTTCGCCAGACCGGCACCGCCGAGCGTGCCACCGCTGGCCGCAATGTTGCGTTCTGCTTTCGCGGCGAAGACGATCGCCAGGATTGACGTAACGATGCCCAAACACCCAATCGCGAGAAAGCCCAGCGAGCAGCACAAGGACGCAATCGCGTTTCCGTCCGTTCGTGCCCCTACTACTGGTGGTTGACCGTAGGGTCCCACAATGGAGCCCGGCATCGGAAGCGCGGGACCGGGCGGTGGTGGCGGTGGTGGGATCGGGAAACCCGCCTGGGGTTGCTCCCATTCCGGTGGTTGCGCCATGCCTCCCCCTCAAGCCAATTGCGACCAGCCGAACCTTAATCGACCCCTTGATCGGCATGGAAGACTCTCCGGTTATGGCAACGGAAAAGTTTCAATGGAAGCATCTCTACGACGAGGTTGTGACGTCCGGTCTTTGCACTGGTTGCGCGGGCTGCGTCATTGCGTGTCCCCACGATGTCCTCGGCTACGACGATGCGAACGGCGTCTATAAACCATTCCAACTTGAGGAGTACGGCGGGCCTGCGGACTGTTCACACGGGGACAAGGGTTGCACGAGTTGCACCCGGGCGTGCCCTCGGTTCCGCGCGTGGGAACCCGAGATCGACGAGTTTCTCTTCGGCCGGACACGTCTCCCCGAAGAAGTCTCCGGCGTGTGCAAAGACATCTTCCTGGCGCGTGCGGCCGACACCGAGCTCCATCAAGCCGGGCAAGATGGCGGCTTGGTCTCTGCGATTCTCGTGTACGCGCTCGAACACGATCTCATCGATGCGGCGCTGGTGAGTTATCTCGAAGGCGACGGCTCGACCTGGAAAGCGATCCCGGGCGTTGCGCGCACACGCGCCGAAGTCCTCGCCGCCGCCGGCAGCCGTTACACCTATTCAGCGAACACGCTGGCGTACTCGGAACTCAACAAAGAGGACGAACGCATTGCGCTCGTCGGGATGAGCTGTCAATCGTCGGTGCCACCGGTAATGAAACAACGCAAGGCCGGCAAACCGGGACGGCGACTATCGCTCAATATCGGTTTGCTCTGCTCCAAAACGTTCGACGACGCAATCTTCGAAGAGTTGCTCGAAAAGCAATATGACCTGCCACGTGCGGTCATCAAGAAGATGAACATCAAAGGCAAGCTCCAGATCTGGACGCACGACGGCCGCTACGTCGAAGTGCCGCTCAAGGAATGCCACGCGTTCACTCGCGAAGGTTGCAAGACCTGCCCGGACTTTGCTGCAGAACATGCCGACATCTCGACCGGTGGCATTGGCGCGTTCAACGATTGGACACTCACGGTGGTGCGTACGGACACCGGCCGCGAACTCATTGATCGCATGGTTGCTGACGGCGCATTGCACATTCGCCCCGGCGACGACGATCCCGGGGCAATTGAACTCATGCACAAATTGGCAAAAAAACAACGCGCGCGCTGGCCGGAGGTGGCCTTCATCAATGCGCCGGCACGGGTCGCCGAGCCCTACCTCCCGGTTCCTCCCACGCCCGTGGAGGCGTAGCGCGTGCGGATTGCCGCATTCGTCGACGATCTCTGGGATCGTTCCCGTCTGGAGTCGGCCATCCCCGGCACCACGTTTGTGCGCGCCCCTGAAGAGGCCGCCAGCTTCGACACGGTGGTCGTGGATCTTGCCCGTTACGGCGGTCAGCTGACAGCAATCCGAAGCGCGTGCCCCGGGACACGCGTCGTCGCATACGGACCGCATGTCATCCTCGAAGATTTCCCGGTCGACCACGCAACGGGCGCGGACGTTTGTGTGCCGCGATCACGATTCTTTCGCGATCCTGCGTTCGTCATCGCCAACGACTAGTGCTTAGATCAACGGCCAGGGGTACCGACGCGGATCATCACCTGCGTCCGGAAAGATTCGCGTTTCCAACAACGCGACGGCACGTTCGATCGTCGCCTGCGCTTCCCGATCGCTAATCCAAGGCGCCAACGCCGACGGCAACTCGGGGAGCACCCGCGCAACGTCTTCGAGTAATTCATCCGGAACAGGTTCACCGCCGAATTGCCAGATGACGGTGCGGAGTTTGGGATCGACGTGAAACGTAAGTCCGTGATCGATACCAACGATGCGATCTGACCGCAACGCCCGAATGCAGTGCCCGCCCTTGCGGTCCGCATTATTCGCCAACACATCGAATACCGCAAACTTCTGAAACTGTTCCGCGTAATCTTCGAACAGCGTAAAAAAATGCTCGTTCGGATCGTGGGTCACGGTATGTTGCAAAGAACCAGGCCCAGCGGGTTGATCTACGCGTAACACCGTCGCCGGAACGAGATCCCACTGGAGCAACTCGCTCAGATGGAACGCCGCAATTTCGCGCCGATACAGGTGGCCTTCAGAAAAGTCCCACAGGGGATACTCGCCCTCGCCGGGTTTGAAGATCGCACTGAGCGCAAGGCCTTCGTGGGTCACGATGCTCAAGAACGCAGAGTTCGATGAACCAGGGATACGACCCAAGATTTCGACTGCACCGTGCTGCAACACCTCAAGCGAAACTTCCAGCCTGCAGTCCGGGTCCGGCAGCTCCACCGGTGTGCCGTCAGCGTGAACAAACATGCATCAGTTCCAACGCGGACACTGATGTCCGTCCACGTTCATCGGACCAAAGCACAGGGGACACGGTGGACGTCCTGCGGCTACCGCCTCTTCACCGCGCGCACACATGGCGCGAACTTGCGCGCGCGAGGCGTAGACGCGGGCAATATACCCATCAGTTTGCTTGTCACCGTCAAACATCGGCCCTGGGCCGAGATCCGTTTCGGCCTGATGTTCCCGCAACTCCAGGAGCATCTGTCGCCGCGACGGATCAAACCCGATCCCGATGACACGAACTCGAAACAACGGAACCGTGGGTTCCCGCAAGTCGGCCTCCATGCCGAGCACCGCACCCACGTCGCTCGGATCCTCCGGGAATTCCTCTGCCAGCCGATCGAGAAACTCGGTTGCTTCCCGCGTCAGCATCGCAATTTGTTCTTTTTCGACGAGCACCGTGAGTTGCGAGTTGCCTTTACGCGCTTGGAGATAAAACGCGCGCTGCCCGGGCACTCCGATGGCGCCGGTACCGATGGCATCAACTCCATCAAACTCCAGCACTTCGCTCATGCTGGTTCCTTGGGTGTTGTAGCAGCACCAGTTCCCGGTAACGCACCGGTGTCGTTGCACGTCAAGAGCATCGTGATTTCGTCGGACAGTGCTAGCGCAGTGACCGAGGCAGGCAGGATGATCAGGCGGTGGTACAAGTCGAGATGCAAGCCGGTATACGCCGCAACTGCTGCTCGAATCGGATCCGCATGCGACACAATCACAATGACCTCGCCGCGATGCTGCGCAGCGATTTCGTCGATCGCGTGCACGACGCGCGTTTGCATTTCGGCAAGCGATTCGCCACCGGGAAAACGAACACGCGAAGGACTCCGCTGGACCTGCTTCCAAAGATCATGTTGCGCAAGCTCGGCAAGGACACCTCCGGTCCAATCGCCGTAGTCGACCTCGATGACGCCGACGTGTTGCTGCACCGACAGTCCACAGGCCGCACCGATTGCGCCCGCGGTCTCCATCGTGCGTTCGATGGGGCTCGCGTACAGTGCCGTAATCGGTAGCTGTGCCAACCGCTTAGCCAACGCGTCCGCTTGGGCACGCCCTTCATCGGACAACGAGACGCCAGGGGCGCGCCCGGTCAGAATCGTGTTGGTGTGAGGGGTCACTGCATGGCGCACGAGCACGACAACAGTGCCCAGGGAGCTCAGATCCATGCCCCGATCGTAACGAGCGACGCAACATCTCGCCCCGACGTCGGCTGGGTGCAATGCCCTAGCATCTGGCTTCGATGAACGACGCTCCCATACACCTCACCCCCGAAGGCCTCCCAGACACGGTGCTGCCCCCGGAAACAGCGGCTACCGCGGCCGCGATCGCTGCGGCCTACCAACTTCCCGAAGACGAACGGCGGGCTCGCTTTGCTCAGATCGTCTCGGCCGCTCCCCGTTCACTCGAAGCCTGGTCGCACCTGGCCGAATACGCCCGCGATCCGATCGAGCAGTACGCGTATTTCCGGGTGGGCTACCACCGTGGGCTCGATACGTTGCGGCAAAACGGTTGGCGAGGCTCGGGCTTCGTCCGTTGGCATTACCCGACCAATCGCGGATTCCTCCGCTGCCTCAATGGGCTCCACACCGCCGCGGCACTCATCGGCGAAACCGACGAGGCCCAACGTTGCCAAGAATTTTTGTACCAACTCGATCCCGATTGGGATCGTCGCACCGACCTGCAATGAAAGAAGGCACTCCATGAAGCGCGCACTGATCACTGGAATTACCGGACAAGACGGTCGTCACCTGGCCGAGCTCCTCACGAGCAAGGGCTACCAGGTCTACGGGCTGATCCGCGGCCAGAACAACCCGAAGGCCCAGATGGTGCTGCAGGAAAACCCGGCGATCGAGTTTGTCGATGGCGACTTGCAGGACCTCGGTTCGTTGATTGCTGCGGTCGAACAAGTCCAGCCCGACGAGGTTTACAACCTGGGCGCTATCAGCTTCGTGCAACTGTCCTTTAAGCAGCCTGAGCTCACCGGCGACATCACTGGCCTGGGCGTGTTGCGCATGCTCGACGCAGTGCGCATCGTCGGCGGCACGGAAAACAACCCGATCCGCTTCTACCAAGCCTCGAGCTCCGAGATGTTCGGCAAGGTGCGCGAGACCCCGCAGAAAGAAACGACACCATTCCACCCACGCTCCCCGTACGGTGTGGCGAAGGTGTTCGGGCACTACATGACCATGAACTACCGCGAGTCGTACGGCATGCACGCAAGCTCCGGCATCCTCTTCAACCACGAAGGCGAAAAGCGTGGTCTGGAGTTCGTGACCCGCAAGATCACCAACAGCCTTGCGCGCATCAAGCTGGGGCTCCAGGACACGATCAGCCTCGGCAACCTCGACGCACGCCGCGACTGGGGTTACGCCGGTGACTACGTCGAAGCGATGTGGCTGATGCTCCAACAAGACGAGCCCGACGATTACGTCGTTGCGACAGGCGAAACCCACTCGATTCGCGAGTTCCTCGATGTGGCATTCGACCTGGCCGGCTACGAGAGCTGGGAGCCGTACGTCACTCACGATGAGCGTTTCGATCGTCCCGCCGAAGTCGACTTGCTGCTCGGCGACGCAACCAAGGCCCGTACCAAGCTTGGCTGGCAGCCCAAAGTTTCGTTCCCCGAATTGGTCGAGCGGATGTACCAGCACGACCTCAAGATGGAACAGACCGAGCTCGAGCGCACCCGGCGCTAAGCGAGGAGCACGATGGCATCACAACCGCTCGTCGGCGTCATCATGGGCAGCGATTCCGATCTGCCCGTGATGCAAGGTGCCATCGACATCCTCACGGAGTTCGACATTCCTCACGAGGTACGCATCGTCTCGGCCCATCGCACGCCAGACGTGATGACCGAATACGCCCGCACCGCGGCCGAACGCGGAATCCGCGTGATCATCGCGGGCGCTGGCGGAGCCGCGCACCTACCGGGCATGACGGCATCGATGACTCCGCTGCCGGTGATCGGCGTACCGGTATCCCTTGCTCCGCTGGACGGTATGGACTCACTGCTCTCCATCGTGCAGATGCCAAGCGGAATTCCGGTTGCAACGGTCGGCGTCGGCAACGCGCGCAACGCTGGACTGCTCGCCGTTCGCATGCTCGCCATGACCGACGAACACCTCCGCAAAGGAATGGTGGCGTTCCAAGACCGCATGCACGATGACGTGCGGGCAAAAGACGCCAAGCTCGGCGGCGAATAGTCACTTCGACGCGATCGCGTCCAACACCTTCATACGAGCGGCGCGGCGTGCCGGTATGACTGCAGCGAGAATTCCCGACAGCACTGCGAGAATGACCACCACCCCCAAGGTCGTATACGGAATCGCGAGGGTCGAAATTCCGTCTTCCTTGAGCGCTTGAACCACCGCCCAGCCGAAGAACACCCCGACAACAAAGCCCAGCACAGTCCCAAAGAGCGCAACAATCACTGACTCCCAGCGAATCGCGTCACGCAACTGTGCTCGGGTCATCCCGACGGCACGCAATAACCCGATCTCGCTCCTTCGCTCGTAGATCGAAAGCCCGAGCGTGTTGGCGATGCCCAGCACTGCGATCAGGATCGCCAACGCGAGCAGGCCGAAAATCAGGTTCACTAGCTGATTGATCTGCGCTTCCTGCGCACGCTTATATCCGGTTTGATCTTGAAGCTCCGCCGATGGATATTGATCAACAATCGGCGCAATCACTTCTTTGGCTCGTTGATCACTCACTCCCGGCGCCAAGATGATCGCAATCTGTAGATCACCGGATGGCGGAAAGTTTGCTGCGTACGCCGCATTCGACATGAAGTAGTTCACGGGGGGACCAGCGATACCGATCGCACCGGCTTTGTATGTCGCTTCGATGCGAAACTCTCGTTCACCCGTCCGAGCAAACAGCACTGGAACCATGTCTCCAACGTTCCAGCCCTTGGTTTTCATGGTCGAGTCTGCGACTGCAAGTCCCTGCGACGTGAGCCCGACGAAATTGCCCGTGCTGGAAAGATTGAATGCTTCGGCGATTTTGACGGGGTCTCCCGCACCGATCAGCCCCGGGGAACCATCCACCCGAGCAACCCCGATGCGCAGCGCTGCCGCTACGGCGACCTCCGGTTGTGCACCGATCTGTTCCGCCAACGTTGGCGAGAGGCCTGCCTGGAAATTCGCAGCGGCGACTACTAAATCGGCTCGGAACGCGTCATCGACGATCTTGCCCGTCGAAGCCTTGATTGATTGCGCGAACACCGCAATAAACGCTACGAGCGCTACGCCAATCATGAGCGCCGAGGCGGTCGCCGCAGTGCGCCGCGGGCTCCGCATTGCGTTCTGCCGCCCGAGCCCGCCGGCCATCGTGAACGCCGAGCGCCCGGCTCGAAACATGAGAACTGCGACCCCGCCCAACATCGCTGCCGCAACCAGCACAAGCACCAATTGGCCACCGAGCCGACGGGCGTTCAACCCACCCCCGATCAGGAGGCCGACACCGCCGGCACCCAGCAACACCGCAACCGCCGCCACAAGAGCACCAACGGGTGCGGCCCCGAGCGCGCGGCTCAGCGGACGAGCAAACGTTGGCGCGAGCACGAAGACACCAACGAAGATGATGATTGCCCCTGCACCCACATACGCAATTGCATTCTCCGGCGTTGCAAAGAGTCCAACCAACAACGCAGATGCGCCAATTGCGGTGATCACCCCACCCGTGATCAACCGGCCCAGCGCAACTCCAAATCGACCGTTCCGACGACTTGCTTCCACGCCACCCTCGCGCAGTGCCGCCATCGGCGGAATACGCCCGGCGCGCACGGCGGGAACAATGCTCGAGAGCACGGTAATCGCAAGCCCAACCACCAGCCCAGTGATCACGGTGTTTGGCAGAACGACGATGCCGCTGGAAGGCAGATCGATACCCGCCGCACTGAGACCAGCTTTGAGCACTTGCGACAAGCCAATTCCGACAACAATCCCCGCGATGGACGCAAGCATCCCAACAACAACGGACTCGAGCAATACCGACCGAACTATTTGTCCCTGCTTTGCGCCGAGTGCCCGCAGGAGTGCAAGTTCGCGCAACCGCTGCGTGACCACGATCGTAAAGGTGTTGTAGATAAGAAACACGCCAACGAAGAGCGCCACACCGGCAAAGACAAACAAAAACGTGTTAAAGAACTGGAACGACTTTGCGATCTGATCTTGCGTCTCTTTCGTGTAGGCCGCGCCGGTCAGCACCTCCACGTTCGGATCCGTCAACGCCCGACGAATTCGCTCGGCGAGCACCACTTGACTAACTCCGGAGTCACCAACAACCGACACGATGTCGAACTGACCTGGCACGCCCGCGACCCGCTGCGCTTCTGCCTGGGTGAACAGAACAACGGTCGCTCCACCCGGGCTGTCGACCGTGCCAAATTTTCCAACTCCGGTAATCCGATACTGCTTGGGCTTCTCGAGAGTAAGCACCGTCACCGAGTCGCCGACGCCATACCCAGTAGCACGAGCACTTCCCGCATCGATCACAATCTCGTCTGCGGTTTCGGGGGCCTGACTCCCTGGCTGGAGGACAAACGGGTTGAGCTCCGCAACTCGCGGGTAGTTGAACCCCAGGTTTGGAGCGCCTCCGGTAGTAAGCGCTTTTCCGTCTTTCTTTACGAGCTGCGCGTACGTTTGCACGCCGCCTTCGGCGGCCCGAACCCCTTCGACGCCCTGCACCACTCGTACGACACCTTCGGGCACTTTTGCGCGCTGTTCGCCAAAGTTGGAATCAAATGCTTTTTTCCCTCGGACGACTGTGTCGGTGCCGCGGTTGACGTTGGAGAACAGGTCGTCAAATGTCGCGCGCGTCGTGTCGGTGAACACCAGGGTGCCCACCATGAATGCAACACCGAGGATGACGGCGAGACCCGTGAGCAAGAACCGGATTTTCTTGCCCCACACACCGCGGAGCGTGACCTTCCACATCGCTTACTCGCCGAGCTTGGCCATACGGCCCAAGATTGCCTGTGCCGTGGGCTCCGTCAGCTCGTCGACGATGGTGCCGTCGGCGAGAAAGACCACACGATCGGCATAGCTCGCGGCGTTGGGATCGTGGGTGACCATGACGATTGTCTGCGCAAAGTCGTCTACCGCTTTGCGCATGAACTGCAGGATCTCAACTCCGGACTTGGAATCTAAGTTTCCGGTGGGTTCGTCGGCGAAGATCATCTGCGGCTTGCTCGCCAACGCACGCGCCACTGCAACGCGCTGCTGTTGTCCACCCGACAACTCAGAGGGACGATGCGTCAAGCGATTGCGTAGGTTCACGGTGTCAATCACTGTATTGAGCCATTCGGCATCAGGCTTACGCCCGGCGAGCGACATCGGAAGCGTGATGTTTTCGACGGCGTTGAGCGTTGGGATCAGGTTGAACGACTGAAACACAAAGCCGAGTTTGTCGCGACGGATCAGCGTGAGATCCCGCTCGGTCATTGCCGAGATTTCGTCGTCGCCGATGAAGATCTTTCCGCGAGAGACCCGATCGAGTCCTGCCATGCAATGCAGCAGCGTTGATTTTCCAGATCCAGACGGACCCATGATGGCGGTGAAACGACTGCGCGCAAATGACACGTTGATGCCATCAAGGGCGCGTACTTCGGATTCACCCGTGCCATAGATCTTGTACACGTCGAATGCCCGAGCGGCATCGGTCGAAGCGTCACTCGAAACGGGAACTGCAGCCATGTTGTCCTCCTCAGGACCGGAGTGTGAGCCTAGGCGGAAGCCTCATCAGCTTCGGGCTCAGCTTCGGCTTCGGCTTCGGCTTCAGCTCCCGACTGCGACATCGCACCACCTTCGGTCTGCGGAACCGATGTGCCCGTTCCGTTGGCACGGCGCCAATTGGCCGGCAACGTTCGAATCGGGAACCCATCGGAATACGACGAGCCCTTCCGACCCAGCCACACAAACCATCCGGCGCCAAAGGCCATCACAAGCAGCGAGACCCAGGCGTTGAGTCGAAGGCCGAGGATCACCGACGCTTGGTCCGTTCGCATGTTCTCGAAAAAGAATCTCCCGAACGGGTACAAGACCAAATACGCCGCAAATGCTTGCCCTTTACGAAGACGCGTGCGGCGCTCCAACAGCACGATCAGCCCAAACACGACCAAACACCAGATCGACTCGTACAAAAACGTCGGCTGAAAGGTCGAATACTGCTCATAGCCCAGCGGCCGATGCACCGGGTCAATCTCGATCGCCCACGGCAAGGTTGAGGGTCTTCCGAACAGTTCTTGGTTGAAGTAATTCCCCCAGCGTCCACATGCCTGCGCAACTGCTACCGAAGGACCGATGGCATCCATGAGCGCAAGCACGTCGAGATGCTTTACGCGCGCCAGCACGACGACGGCGATCGTTCCACCAAGGACTGCCCCCCAGATGGAAAGCCCACCTTTCCAAATTGCAAAGGTTCCCCAAAAGCCGCCATCGGACCAGCGATATCCGGTGAAGAGGTGATACACACGCGCGCCCACAATGCCAGCGCCCACAATCCAAAGCGCCATCGATGCGATTTCTGCCGGATCATGGCCACGAGCGGCCCAACGACGCTCGGCAATCCACACAGCAATGAGTACACCAATGGCGATGCACACGCCGTACATGTGAATTGGCACCGGCCCCAGATGCAACACCCCGTTGGCCGGGCTTGGAATTGCGCTCAACGTCAGCAAGGACTGCACGCCCGGCACCGTAGTCGTCAGATCAGCCACTATCTCGCAGTCCCTCCAAAACCCCTGGCCACAGTGATCGAAACGAGCGGGTAGCCTTTCGGGCGGTGGAACTTGCGATCCTGCTCTACGACGGGGTTACTGCGCTCGACGCGATCGGGCCGTACGAAGTTCTGAGTCGACTCCCCGAAGCGGACGTGAAGTTCGTTGCCACCACCCCGGGCGTGAAGTTCACCGGACAAGGTTCGTGCGGAATCGTCGCCGAGCATGCGTTGTCCGACGTGCCCCATCCGGATGTACTCATCATTCCCGGGGGCCCGGGCGAACGGGCAATCCGAAACGACGCCGTGGCAATCGACTGGATACGCGAAGCACACGCCCACGCCCAATGGACGGTTTCGGTATGCACCGGCGCACTCATCTTGGGCGCAGCGGGCATTCTCGAGGGTGTCCCGGCCACAACGCATTGGCTCGCACGCGAGGAACTGAGAGCAATGGGCGCCGACGTTGTCGATGAACGCGTGTGCGTTGAAGACAACATCATTACTGCGGCCGGCGTATCGGCCGGTATCGATATGGCGCTCACGTTGGCTGGGCTGCTCGAAGGTGAGCTGATAGCCCAAGGCATCCAGCTCAGTATCGAGTACGACCCGCAGCCGCCATACCCTGCCGGTTCGCCGGACACCACGACCCCGGTCGTCGTGGAATTGGTGCGTTCGAATAGCCGGTTCCCGCGAAGCTAGCGACCACTCGAACTACGCAAGTTCGCGGCCGCCTAAGCGCTTACGAATCATGTCGCGGCGCTCGCGCAAATCGCGAAACGTCAGCGACTCTACGTCGGCAGCTACACCTATTGAGTTCTTCACCGCATCAAGATCGAGATCAACGAACTGGGTTGGATCCATCCCCAGCTCGCGCAAAATCCGCTCACCATGGGTTTGCGCGAAATACATATAGACGTGCTGGATTTCCGCCAGGATGTCGAGATCCGGAGCAAGCGCTCCAGTTGCGCCATCGAGAAACACCATGTTCTTCACAAAGAGCATGAGTTCTTTGGGAATTCGTGCGCCGTACGCCAGCAATTTCTTCGTAAGCGCCTTGAGCTCTTCGGTCAGCTCGTCAGCGGACATTCGCGTCGGATCTTTTGCTGGCTGATTGAGCTGCAAATCTTCGACCACGGCATCGACATCCGTATCGGGCGGGAACGCGCCGAGCTCGATCAATCCGCGAATCTGCCCACCCACATCGCCGGCAGTTCCCATGACAAGTAAGCGCAGGAACGCAAGTCGCTTGCGCTCGTCGAGCCGACCGGTAATCCCGAAATCCAGCAGCGCGGTTGTTCCATCGGGACGAACGAAGAGGTTTCCGCTGTGCAGATCACCGTGGAACACCCCAAAGAGCAGTGCCCCTTCCATGAACGCAATGAGTCCGGCGCGCACTAATGCATACGTGTCGATCCCCGCGTCGCGAATGGACTCGACGTCGTCAAAATGAAACCCTGAGAGGCGCTCCATAACGAGCACCCGACGCGTCACCAAGGTCGGGTGCGGTCGCGCCACAATGATGGCGCGTTGTTCAGTTTCGGCAAGAACCTGCGCCACATCGAGCATGTTCTCCGCCTCGAGGCGAAAGTCCAGCTCTTCGACGATTGTCTCGGTGAAGAGTTCGACCAGTGCCGGTGGATTTGCCAACGCGGCAACGGGAATACGGCCAACGAATCGCGGCGCAAGCCAGGCCAACGCTTCGATGTCTTCGCGCACCAGTCGTTCGACCCGAGGCCGTTGCACTTTGACGACAACTTCCTCACCGGTAAGCAACGTTGCCGCATGCACCTGCGCTATGGAAGCGGCTGCAATCGGGGTTTCGTCGAAGCGGGCGAAAACCTCGGAGAGCGGCGCACCGAGATCGCGCTCGACAACCTCGCGAATCTCGGCAAAAGATTCAGGCGCCACTCGGTCCCGCAAGAGTCGAAACTCCCGCACCAACTCGTCGGGAAACAATCCTTCTCCGGAAGAAATGATCTGGCCGAGTTTCACGAACGTGGACCCCAACCCTTCGAAGGTGATTCGCAACCGGCGCGACAACTCGGCTCGAGATCGTTCCCGGCCTCGATCGAACAGATACCAGGCACCGAGCGCCCAGCCGATCGAAGTCACAATCCGAATGAGGCGACGAATCGGCGGGACCGTCCGTTTGGCCAACAAGCGCGGAATTTCGGCCCGGGTACGTAACCGGAGCTCGTCAGTGCCCCGACGCCAACGCATCTCCGTTGGATCCACTAACCACGGACCACGATGCGAAAAAGATCCAACAGCCTGATCGCCCTCGGCGTTCGCAAAAATCTCGGACATCGGCGTCAGGCTAGACCGCAAAAGCCACAATCCCCTAACTGAGCAGCGTTACCCATCGCTCGTCCCCTTGCATCCTCCACCCCGATGTCCCCAGCCCGGTTCAACGAATTCGCAAAGAGAACTCCCAACTGGTGAACTCATGCTGAACAGTCGTTATACACCGTTGGCGGAAGTTTCGACCGCTGCCAAAATGCGGCATCTCGACTTCGGCATTTCTCCCCCCGGCGAAAACAAAACGAGCATCGGCTCAGGGCACTCAGGTCCGTTGGGTAGGTTCCGGCGCCGACCTCCTCGGGCTATCCGGCCTCGTGCTCGATCACCAAGAAGCACTCACCAGCCATCTCCTACGCGGATCGGAAATTGCGATCGAGCTCGTCACACCACTCGATGATGCAACGAGTCCAATATTTCCGCCCGATGACACTCTGCGCGACGCGCATCGTGCAGGAGTCGATGCCTGCTTGCTCTACCTCGAGCGCGAGGTGCTGCAACAGGGCGTCCTCGGTGTCGCAACCACTCGCCACCACGAAACTGGGATCACTACTCGTCTGGAACTCAGCCACGACATCCCCGCCGTCGGTTCACGGCTGGGGCACCTCCATCCCGAATTGCTCGAAAGCACTGCGGAGCTCCTGCAACACCTTCATGACCGCCACATAGCTGCGCTGCTCGCAACGCAAAGACAGCAATCGCCCACTGGTCCGGCAGCGGGTTTCGATCCGAACCCACTCTTTGCCCATCTCGCCGGGGCCGAAGGACTGACAAAGGCGCATCCAACGTTCCGTCGCGAGCACGTCATCCGCGAGATTGCCCGCGTCAGCGAAACCGCACTCACTGTAGAGAACACCGTTGCGCTCGCCGATGAGTTCTTGGCGCAGGAAGGAATCCTCCTAAACGGCGCTGGTGCACTTGAATCCCGTCGCTTCACAACCAACGAAATGCTTGCGACCGAGCTTCGAGTAATTACCCACGCGGAGGATACGCGCGCATCTGGCATCTGCCAGGTAGATCCAGAAGTCGCCGAACATGTGCTCCATGAGTGGCGACGCGTCACCGGCGCGAAACGCATCAACGAGGAACGCTGCGCAGTACTCGAGTTTCTTACGACCTCAGGCAACGGTGTTGACTTGCTGATTGGTTCGGCTGGCGCGGGCAAGACGAACCTCATGGAAGCCGCCCGTGACATTTGGGGCGCGGCCGGGATCCCCGTTGTTGGTACCGCTCTTCGCCCCGTTGCGTTGGGCCGGTTCGCGGAAAAGACTGGGATCCCAACAATTCCACTGCACGCGCTCGTCGAGCAGGATCAAGCGGCGCTCCTGGAAAATACTGTGGTGATCGTCGATGAAGCCTCGTGCATCGGTACTCGCATGCTTGATCGCTTGTTCCGCATTACCGGTACATCTGGTGCAAAAGTTGTTCTGATCGGTGACCCGTTTCAGATGGCTGCCGACGAGGCTGCCGGAGCGCTCGCCGCGCTCGAGCGGAGACGGCCCGATACGCAGCACTTAAGTGGGACTCGACGCCAGAGCAAAGCATGGGAGCGAGCTGCACTCCTCGATCTTCGCTCCGGCGATATCGGGACTGCGCTCCAGCAATACAGCGAACACAAGCGCGTTATCGCTGCGGAATCCGCTGACCATGCGCGCGAAACCGCCGCCGCTCACTGGGTACGAACAGCGAATCTCGATCCGACCGCTGACCCGCCGAGCATCGAGAGCCATTGCCTTATTCTCGCCGGCGACCCGTCGAGCGTTGCGGAACTCAACAACCTCACCCGGCAAGCACTGCGCGCGTGCGGACGACTGCAGGGACCTGAGCTCACTGCCGATTCCGGATTTGCAATCGCTGCCGGTGACGACGTGCTCTTGCTTTTTACGGCGTCGTACTTGCAGATTCAGACCGGGACTCTCGCCCGGGTAACAAAGGTGAATACCAAAACCGGCGCGATCACCGTGGCAATCCGCTCCGGCCAACGCACCGTCGTGCGGAACGTTCCTGCCTCGTATCTCACGACCGGCCAAGTGCAGCACGCATACGCGCTCACGGTGCACGATGCCCAAGCCCTAAAAGTGGGCGAGGCCATTTACCTCGTCTCGCCACACGCCACACGCGAAGAGGCGTACACCGCGCTCTCGCGCGGCGTGCATCGCAACACGATGTTGGTAGAGCCCAGTCCCGCTGCACTCCCCGGCCAAGACCCCCAAGCGCTCCTGGTGCGGCGACTCGGCCGCTCACGCGCTGCGCGCATGGCACTCGATGTCCTTGTCGACATTTCAGGTTCGAGCAACCCGCTGCAGACTATGCAGGATCGTCTCGAAGCACGTCGCACAAGTTATGAAGCGCGTATCGCCGAATATGACGTCGCTCTGGAATCCCATCGATTGGGGAAAAGGAAACGCATCGCTATTGCTCGAGCTCGCGAGGAAGACCACCAACGACTCATTGCACTCAAACGCCAGATCGCCAAGTGTGCTCAGCAGTCCGATATTGCTGTAGCGGACGCGGTCCAACAAAAAGTTCTCAGCGTCCATCGCGATTTCGCTGAACTCAACGCCATCGACCCACCGCTGGCTAAGGCGTTCGGCGATATGGCAGAGCGTTACGCCCTCGCCGCCTCAGCGATGGCCGGCGAGGAAGTGCTCGCCGATCACGTTGTGATTGACGTCGGGGACGGCATCTTTTTTGAAGCGGATTTCGTCATTCGTCATCCCCGTGGCGTCTACGTCAAAGAAGTCAAGGGCGGAAAAGGTTCGCTCACCAGGGCACAGCGCGCTGGGCACCCTCGACTTGCGGCCAATGGTGGCACGATCATGAGCGGCAACATCCTCGATCCAGCCGCAATACGACTCGGCGATCGGCTCGGGCCGACGCCGGTAGTGCGCGAAATTTGGCGATGAGGACCAATCCGTTGTGACCCCGGTTTCAACGGCGTGTAGAACTTTGCGAACCAACACAAGCCAGGGAGTGGCGTGAGCGGCATCATTCAACCAGCGCGAGAAGTAACGCCGAAAACTTCAGAAGTTGCTGCCCGGCAGCCGATCATTGCAGTCACTCTCGACAACGTTTGTTTCGAATACTCGAAAGGATTACGGCAGCACGCCGCAGAGTGGATCCGCGCAAATCAACCGGGTCGCCTGTACGTGCGTGCCAATAATCTCGCGACGCGCGTGAGCTGGTTTGCACCCGAGTGGGGGGTGACGCCGGAAGAATTTCTCGCGATTGAGCAGTTTGCTCTTGGACGTGGGTTTTCCCAGAACGTTCCCGCAATCGCCGGCGCAGCCGAAACGCTGCACGCTTTGGAGGACGCCGGATACCGGATCCGCTACGTCACGGCGCGACCGCGAATCCTGGATGTTCCCCAACAAACCGAATACGCGCTCACACAAAATGGGTTTCCTGAAGGCCCGGTGCTCTTCGTAGGCGATCACTTTGGCAGTTCTGCCAAGTCCATGGTGCACGCTGATCTGTTCATCGATGACGCGGTTTCCAGTATTGACGATTTCCGCCGCAACGCAGTCCCGCACATCATCTTCGACCAACCCTACAACCAGAGTCTCGGCAGCTGGATGCGCGCCCGCTCCTGGAACGAAGTACCCGCGCTCGTCGAGCGCATTCTTGGTCCGGCCGTCGTCCCGCCGGACCGATCGTTCGAGCTCTACGAGACCGAGCAACGCCTGCATGAAGTCACTCAGCAACTCGACACTGCGCTCGCCAGCCTCGCCGATCTGCGCACGACTCCGCTCCCTGATGCACGTTCCCGTTCCCGTTCACCGATGTCCGACACGCAACACCGCATCACCTACCTCGAACGCCACTGCGCACGACTTGAAGTGCAACTGCAACGTTTAGAAACCAAACGCGTCCACCTCCATAACGACGTACTCGCTCGCGATGCATTCCTCGAACAACATCCGGAATACTCCCGCCCGCCCTCCGAACGCGACCTCGAGCGTGAGGCACGCCGGTTACGGGTCGAGCGAGACTTCCTTGCCCACGAACGCAATCGCCTTGAGATGGAACGCACGGCAATCGAACATATGGGCATACAGCTCGAACTGCAGCGGGATGAACTCGTCGCAGAGAGCGTAGCGCTCGACCATGAACGTGCAGCCCTCGGACTCCCGCACCGCAGTATGCCGATGGTTGACACTGCAACCGCAGTACCCACGGTGTACTCCGCGTACGGCACGTATGCCCATGTAATTCCCGAAATCTCCATCCTGCTCGGCTCGACCGTGGCACAACCCTGCGCCGAACATGAAGTTGTGCGTATGGGATACCAGATCATTGGTCGCCGAGTTGATGTTCGCGTTGGTAAGTCGCAGACGGACATCGACATCCTGGCTATGCGCGCCGGACCGCGCGGGGAACAGCTGCGCCAATCTCGTGCTGAGCTACTCCATGAGCTCGAAGTGATCGATCTGGCTGATCAAACACGCGTCCGCCGAGAGCAGCGACTCCGCGCAATCGAGCGGGAACTATTCCTTTCCGTAGAAGTAAAGTGGATGACCGGTTCACTCTCGCGTGTCCAGCAAGAGTTTTACGACTCCTTACTGAAGGGCGGATCTGCAACGATCATCGGCGAGCTTCCAGATCGCGGAGCGCTCACCGGTATCACCCGAGGGCACCCCTTTGCGTCGAGCGCGCTGGTGGTACGAGTTGGCCACCGCGAATGGGTAGCGCGCAACGAGAGCGCCGTCATTCGTGCAACACGCGAGCAACAGACCCAAGCAGGCATGGAGACCGAGGGTCTCACGCGCGTGTTTGCCCCCGAGGTTCCGACGTTGCCCCCCACCGCCAACTAAGGCACCTGAGGTACAACACCGCAGTCCTGCTTGCGCATCGTGCGCATCAGCGGTCATTACGCGAAATTCAGCTCGGCTCCGGCACGCGCCAAACGATGAAGCGGCCGACCCCTCTTGCGTGCTCCATGTGCGTCCCCGCCGCCTCTACTGCCCGCCGAAGGTCAGCTCTGCCGCGTCGCGCGAGCAATTCCTCGACGCCATCCGAGCAATTGCAATCATTCGCGTTGTTCTCTGGCACACCTTCGGCGCTGCGGTGATCACGTACTTCTTTTCTGCGGTTCCGGCAATGTTTTTTGTCACGGGGAGCTTGCTGGCCAAATCGCTCGCAAATCAAGCTGCGCGCAGGGTGCTGTTGGACCGAGCCAAACGATTGCTCATTCCCCTCTGGGCATTTACCGCCGGCGCTTACGGCGTGATGATCGTCGCAGCGATTGCCCTCGACACACCCGACACTCGTGTTCCTTGGCATCGGATCATCGTTTGGCTCGTGCCCCTCAGCGATCCGAAAGGTTCGACTTGGGAGGGTGGATACCTTTCCGCTCCGCTGTGGTACCTCCGCACGCTCTTGTGGTTACTGCTGTTGAGCCCGCTGCTCATGAAAGCGCTCCGCCGTTCGAAAGTCGCAACCTTCGGCACGGCGCTGACGTTGGTGTTCGCGCTCGACTTCCTTGGTCGTTGGACCGCTTTCGTTTCCGTATTTCGTTCGGTTCCGGAGCTGCCCTGGATCGTCGGGGACCTTGCCCTCTACTCGGTGTTTTTCCTTCTCGGATTCGTGCACCGTCAACGCGGACTCGACCGGATCACCCGCAAGCAGTGGTTCGGACTCGCTGGTATTTCCGGGATTGCCGGAGCGGTCTGGTGTTTCACGCAGCCGGTGCCGGACGGCGTTGTAAACAACTCGCATCCGGCGCACCTCTTCATCGGTTTCGCCTGGCTCGCGCTGGCATTCGCCGGAGCACCGTGGGTAGTCGCCTTTTCCAAGCTGCGCGTCATCACGCCTGTCATCGGCTGGATAACCCAACGTACCCTGACGATTTACTTGTGGCATTCTGCTGGAGTTGTATGTGCATGGGCACTTATTCGCCCGCTGCGAGTGCCCACGGAACTCGAGCTGCCGGCAGTGCTCTTCGTGGTGACACTGTGCACGCTGGTGTTTGTCGCACTGTTTGGCTGGATTGAAGATCGCGCCGGAGGACGTCGGCCGCGCGTGTGGCCACTGGCGCGCCGCTTCTCACCTCCCTCCGCTGCGGACACGTCGCGCCACAAATGGCGCACCGCACAAGCAACTCGTACTCCACTCGCAGTGCGTGTTGCGGTCACTACAGGCATCGTGTGCCTAATAGTCAGCATCCTCAATTACCAGAATGTGCCCGAACGCGCCGCTGCCGCTCCCCGCGTGCCTTCTCAAGCGCCAAAGCCGCTCGTGATCTCTAGCACGAACGGCAAGTCCGATAACAGCGCAAACACTTCTGGCGCGCTCCAGACAATCGCACCAATTACATCGCGCCGAGATACTGCCACCGCTGAGCACAACGAAAATCAACTCGCACCGGCGCTTGACGAGCTCAAGGCTGCCGGGTTGAAAAGTGCAATAACCGAATTTTTGACATCCGCGAAGATGCAGGGCCTTCAGATCGGTGTTATGCGTCCCGGCGCATGGTCATGGACTTTCGCAAGTGGAACAGTGGACGGCACCCAACCGCTCCGATCCGATGACACGTTTGCAATATCGAGCGTCACAAAAACATTTACCGCGGCCCTCGTCTACAAAGCGATTGAGGAGGATCGTTTGAGCCTCGATGCGCCCCTGCCACCGCTTCAAGCGGTTCCTCAGTTCACGTACGCCACCCAGTTCACCGTTCGTGAACTGTTGCAGCACGGCACAGGATTGCGTGCATATCGGGACACTCGCCAATATCGCGAAAACCCGGCAAGCATTGCTTCTCCGGCTGCGGCCCTCCTCGCGGCCCAAGCGGAACCACTGGCTTTTGCCCCCGGCACGCGACAGGAGTACTCGAGCTCGAACTACTTAGTGCTTGGGTTTCTCTTGGAGCAGGTCTACGGCCGCTCATTCGAATCCATGTTGCGAGGCGAACTCCTCACTCCGCTCAGTCTGACTTCGACTGTCCCCACCCCTCCGAGTGCTGGAGCACCGCATTTTTCCACTGGCGGTTTGATCTCGACTGTCCATGACCTCATGGTCTGGACCAACGCCCTCATCCGCGATCAGTCCGTTTTGAAGAACTCTTCAATGGCCGCAATGCTCGGGGCCAACACCACGACCGGGATCGGGCCAGGACTCAACGTGTTCTGTCCGTGTACCACGGATTCTGACGGGAAGGTGCAGGTCAAAGCATACGGATTTAACACTGCGTACACCTTTATTCAATATGCTCCCGCTTCAGATTTAGTGATCGTCGTAAACACGACGGATGCATTCACAAATGACGACGCCATCTATAACGAACTCACAACGATGTTCTCCAAGATCTACACCGAGAGCGCACAAATCACGCGGTAACGGGCCCACGCTGTTGCGCGGAGCTATGAGCGGGCACCGTGTTGGGTTACGGACAGACGTCGAACCCTATTGCGCTGTGAGAAAGAACCAGACAGTTGCGGTGGTGGGAAACATCGGTGGCACAAACCACGAATGCGCACCATCGAACACAACATTGGCGACGGGTTCGGGCCCATGCACACACTCACGTCCGCTCCACCGCTGCACCCGCGCCGTGGTGGTTACATCTTTTCCCGAGCATCCGGACCGTGCGAGCAGGAGAGCAAAGTAGTCCGTCAACGACATCACCGAGCCTCGCGCGCGGCCGGCGTTTGCCGCCACAGGCCCTCCTGCAGCGGGAACGGTTTTGTCCTGCGACCCGTGAACAATCAACGTTGCAATGGGCGGCTGGGCGCGACACGTTTGCGGAAGATTTGCTGGGGCCATCGCGTTGACGAGGGCAATTGCTCGGATCACTACCGAGGACGAACAGCCAATGTATGCCGCCATGATTCCGCCGTTTGATACCCCAACGATGAAGACGCGCAGCGGATCAATCCCAAAGCGGGTTTTTGCATCCTCCACAATCTGACCAATGAAGCGCACGTCGTCGACGTGTTCTCGATGCGCTCGTGAGTCAACACCGGTTCGTTCATCGTTCCAGCTCCCGTCCACCGCGTCGGGATACGCAATCACTGTCGAGCCAGCCAACTCCTCGAAACCCAAGGTTCTCATCGCCGGACCGTTCCCTCCGACACCGTGAAGGACGATCAAGAACGGCCGAGGTCCTCCTGGTGGTTCGGATTCTTGCTGTTGGGCAATGAGCCAGGTACGCGATTCACCACCCGTCGTCGTTCGGAGTCTCAGGAGTCGTTCACGCGAGTCTGCTTCTGTCGGAAGCGCTTCGACCGTGACGGGGGAATTGTTGGTAACGACTGATTGGGTTGGTGGTTCCGGCGGGGGCGACGTCGGTTCGTCAGATTGGAGCGACGTCGGCATGGGCCTTTTGGTATCCGTCGCATGCTCTACGGAGCATGCACCCGCAAAGACGAACAAGAGTCCGAGGGTGAGGACAATCGGCGAACGCACGAAAGAATGGTAGTGCCCCTCCATCGGCTTGCATACCGCGCGACGCCCGATCCGGATAGCCTCCGCTCGTCGTCATTTCGGGGGCCGCGATGCAAACACAGTCCAAAATCCTTATGATGAGCGGAGCCTTACTGCTTCTTCTCGCCGGGTGTTCTGGGAACAAGTCAACGTCGAAAACATCGACAACGACGACCACACCAATCGCTGTTGACTCGGGACCAGGCGTCACGCGCTTCGCTGTTCCCGCCGTCGCAGATTGCACCCAAGGTCGAGTAGAGGTGACCTGGACAACTCGCGACGTGCGGAGCCTCGGAATCTTTGTTGACTCCATCCACGTGGCGCAGGACATTGGCGAGAGCGGAACCATCGTCGTAGAACTGCCTTGCGATGGCACAGCTCACCGAATCGCAATTGATGGTACCGACATCAATGGACAAAGCGTTGGTGCGACACGCGTCACACGCACCACAGCATCCCCGAGCCCAACAAACGCCGGACCAGCGAACAACAACCCGACGAGCTGCAGCCCAACACCGCTCTTGCAGAAGATGCTGAGTCAATTCACTGTTCAGCGGGCAACGCAAGGGATCACTGCACGAAGCGCGCAGTGCGCCGGAAACTATGTAGTGGTTACGTTCAGCACACCTTCGGGAATCGCGAAAGCACTCTTTTCCATCACTGGGGTACAAGTGAATTTGGTGGGGCTCCCAACGGCGGGTGGAGCAGCGCCCACCTTCGTCTACCAAAACTGCCAGTTAGACCCGTCCGCCCTCACCGCCCTGGCGCTCCCGGCGCTCGTCCCGACTGGGGGCAAAGGCGTCCAGAACTGCGGACCTACTGCCTGGGCAACGGCGTAACTACAGCTCACTCGAAAGCTCGGCAGACGCGTTCGCGAAACCAGGTGGAGTACTTGTGTTGTCGCGTAGGCGCTGCGCGAGTGCACCGTGCACCAACACGACCACCGCAAGAGCAAACGCAGTGGATACCGGACCAACCCACTCCACGGTGAGCAACACAGGAATCGTCGCGAGCAGCAGTCCTGCAGTTGCGATGCGCAAGATGGTCAGGCGCGCTACCCCCACGCGTCGCGTGCCCGGACCGATGAGCGCACACCCGAGATAGATCGTGGCGAGCGAGCCAGCGCTAAGCGTTGCAACTTTGATGCTAAGGACGCCGTGCGGGCTCACGATCAATCCTGCCATGCCGATGGCAAGGCCAACGCATGCGGCTTGCATCACCACGTGCCCCGTGAAATAGAAGAATCGTCGAAGCGGCGACTCGGCAATTCCTGCACGTGGCACGTCGTCGAAGTACACCCAAAAGACACCGAACACGCTCAGGAACATCGCCACTACTACGGAGACGTCGAGGAAGTCGATCGCTTCGCCGGACGCCACAATTGCCAGCTTCACAAATGCTTCACCCAACACAATGATCGTAAGGAGCCCCATACGCTCCGCCAGGTGCACCGTGTCGACTGGCGGAATTTCCGAGCGGCTACGCCATGCGTGCGCAAACCACAAGAGGCCCACCAGAGCAATGGCGCTCCACCAACCGGCGATGTGCCAGGGCGGCGGGAAGACCATCGAACCGCCAATCATTACTGCTGCCAACCCGCACAACACTGCGCGCTCCAGAATGAATTGCCGGTGTTGAGAATTCACGGTGCTCGCCCGCAAGTTCAACATGGCAAGCGCTACCAGCATGACGACATATGCGGTGCCCACGAGGTAGCGGCGCTCACTGGGACCTTCACCGACTGCGATTGCGCCAACCGATAGTGCAACCATCGCTGCAACAACGATGGCCCGGTCCCATGCTTCCTCACGTCGATCCTGGTTGAAACAGAACACCGTCCCGAACCAGACCAGCCACACGCCAACAAATGCTGCGGCAACCCAAAACAAGTTTTCTACGGTCGGATGCGAGGAAATTGCATCCGAAAAAGCGACTACCGCGGCGACAACGACAAGATCAAAGAAGAGTTCGAGCCATCCCACTGTCTGCGTGTGGGCGTGAACGTCGGCGCCTGCTGGCACGGGTGGCTTCATCGGTAAAGGCGTTTTCATCGCGACAACAAGCTTCCAGCGCTAGGGAACCAGCGAATAGCGAATCACAGCCAACGTAAAGAGAAACAACCCAACCACGGCGAGCACAAAGGCAGCAATCCGCAATGGGCGCCGCACTTCCGCCAACACTTCACCGGCGGCAACAAACGGCGGGAAACACTCGTTGGCGTAGCGCGCCAAACCGACCATGCCGAGCACGAGGCTTGGGACGAGTTGCAGGACGGTCAGCACACTCCAACTCAGCGGCAGGCGTCGACGTTTCCAGGCCACGACACCCATCGCCGCGATCGCCATAACCAGGTGTGGCAGCGCGGCCCACTTCATGCCACCGGTGAGCGCATCGACGATGCTGACTTCGGCCCACCCGGACTTTGCCGTGAGAAAAATAATTGGGTCGCCGGTCTGCTGCCAGCAGTACGCCATCCACAGCACCACAACTGCCACTGCTGGTCCAATCACGATCGCAACCCGACGCGGTGTGCGCCACAACGCAACGACGGCTGCAACTGCGACGACGGCGCCGTTGGGTCGCACCATTGCAGCAGCAAGGACTGCGATTCCCGCAGGGAAATCACGCCGTTCCTCAATCCAAACGAACGCCCATACCGAAGCAGCAAGAAACAACGATGAGGGGTAGAGCATCGAAAATACGAACGACGATGGAAACAACGCCAACGCCCATACGGCATACGTCGTCGCACTTGCGCTCACATGCTTGCGCGCAATGCGATGCACCCCGGCCAGCGCCACCCAGAACAACACGTTCGAAAGCAGCACCCCGGTCAGGCGCTCATTGATCCCCACGACGTAGAACGCCCGCAAGATCATCGGGAATAGCGGAAAAAACGGCCACGGAGTCTGTCCACCTTCGACCGGCGGAGCGTGGTATCCGAGCTGAGCGATTCGTGTGTACCAATCGCCATCCCACTTCGAGAACCCAAACCAGGTCCACGACTTCCCCCACGAGGCCGTTCCGAGGATAAATATTGCGCACACGAGTCGAGAGACCACGGCCGGAATGAGGGTGCGACGAAAATCCACCCCGCGGCTCACCGATTCGGTCTCAACGGCAGTCACAGCGTGCGATGCTATCGGCGATTCCTTCTCGACCCGCAGAACACGGAGCGCACCATGGCCACGACAGACTTTTCCCTCAACGCCCTTGACGGCAGCAACGATGTCCTCGCCCACGCTCGCGGCAAGGCTGCGCTGTTCGTGAACGTCGCTTCGAAGTGTGGTCTTACTCCTCAATACGGCGCGCTTGAGGCCCTACAGCGAGAGTACGCCGATCAGGGGTTCACCGTCATCGGGTTCCCGTGCAATCAGTTTCTCGAGCAAGAACCCGGCACTCCCGAAGAGATCCAAGCGTTTTGTTCCACTACCTACGGCGTGACATTTCCGCTCTCCGAGAAAATCGAGGTCAACGGTGACGCACGCAATGCGCTCTACGGAGAACTCACTGCGACGCCAGACGCCGAGGGGTACACCGGCGACATTCGTTGGAACTTCGAAAAGTTCGTGATCGGTCGCGACGGCAGCATCGTGGCCCGGTTTGCCCCGCAAACTGCACCGGACGCGCCAGAGGTGCGCACCGCCATCGAAGCCGCAATCGGCTAACTACGGCCAGAGCTTCGGGCCGGCTCGCACGATCAGGAACGCGCCGAACACTGCGAGAATGACCGTCACCACGATGTAGCTATGCCGCGCAAAGAATGTGTTGAGCGATGCGAGTGCGCGTTGGGAATTTCGCGGAGCGATGATTGTGATTGCAACCGGCAGCCATGCTGGCACCAACACAATCAACGTCAGCAGCGCAACCAGCACCGTCATCTGTGCCCCGGCAAGACGCGCGTGATCGATCTGACGTAACGCGAGCGCGTAGAGCGGCAACGTCGAAAAGTTGACGGCCATCAACGCAATACCAAGTACCCATGCGCCGACCACGCCGAGCGACCGCTTTGCTTGGTTGGTCCGCGATTCCTTCACGGGCTTCGGACCGCGCAGAACGCGCACCGTCGCCCACAGTGCCAGGAGCACGCCGATGCCAAGGTCAACCATTGCGCCGGAGCGAACCTCGGTTTGGGTTCGATGCACCGGCCCAATGTGTTGCATCAGAAGCAACACGGCGATGCAGAACGATACGGAAAACGTCAGTGTCCCTGCGACGAACGCAATCCCGTTGCGCCGGCCGTGCTGTGGAGCGGCGAGCACCAAAATGCATGTTGCCATCACCATGGGGCTGACTGCCCCTCCAATTGCGAGCGGCAACATCTCGAGTAGTGCATTTCCCATCAATGCGCTCCTTTGGACCGCGCTGCGCAACCACTGGCAACCACCCAGCTACCACAGGGCAAGATCCCACCCCCAGCGTCCGAGAAAGTACAGGCCCGAACCTACGAGCAATGCGACCAAGCATTCGTGCCCATACCGCTCGGCCAGCACCCGGACCCGGTTGGTGATGACCTCGACCCGCTGCGGCCAACCAACCGCGAGCAATGCGAGCACCGCTACGGGGAGGAGAACGATAAGTGCGTCCACACATACCACGATGGCGGACGCAACGGGGGAAAGGTCGCGGGTTTTCACGATGACGATGCCCGTGATGTACGCAGGTGGCGTCACGAGGTTGATCAGTTCCATGTACGCGCCCACGCCAACAATCGCAGCCGCACTGACATGGGTGCGCGGCGTCGACGGCTTGGTTCGTGGTCGGCGGCCGCGCTTCCATATATAGAGACCGCTGATCAAAAGGCCCAACCCCAATACGCCATCGGCCCACGTAGGGATGTGATCACGAATGTGTCGGGGGAGCGTGCCGGGCCCAACGAGGAACATGATGCTGACCGTCACCGCAACGACGACGACGGTGCAACCAAGGAAGTACCAAAGCAACGCGCGGCGTCCCCGCCCGGGAATCGTCAAGAACGCAAACGCCGCAATCGGAATAGTTGGACTCGCCGCGTTTACGGCTGCATACGGAAGTGTCCGTAGCAACACACTCCACATGCGTGAATCCTCCGTTGGGGTTTCCGGGAGGAGGTTAGGCGGCGCGGGACCCGGTTCGGGGCGTTGGTGGACCCCGTGCACTACCGCGTCAGAAACGCGTCGACTTCGTCTCCGAAGGGCATCGCCGGTCCGGCACCGTCCCGCTGCACGCTGATCGCTGCCGCGGCATTGGCATATTGGATTGCATCAACGACGCCGCTCCCGCGGGCCAAACAGGCGCCCATCGAGCCCACAAAACAATCGCCAGCACCGATGGTGTTTCGAACTTCGACCGTAACCCCTGGAATCTCGAAGATGTCGTCCGCATGGACCGCGACTGCGCCACGACGTCCGAGCGTCGCCACGATCCACTGTTCGTCAAAGCGACGCAACTTGAGTGCCGCGGCCGCAACATCTTCGCGACTTGCGTCGTCCGTGATCGGAACGCCCGAGAAAAACGACAGTTCGACTTCGTTGACAACCACGATGTCGGAGAGCTCGACAATGCGATCGTTGGCTTCGCGCGCAGGCGCCAGGTTGCAGATCGTTCGAGCGCCAACGTTGCGTCCGCGCTCGAAAAACGCTTCGACGGTGGGGTACGGAATCTCGAGTTGTGAAATCAAGACATCGCCGGCACGCGGAGAGAAGCCTTGAAGGATTCCCGGGTCTGCGAGTTCGTTCGCGCCGTAGACCACGTTGACGGCGACCTGGCCCTCGGTGTCGACGTTGATCAATGCAGCACCGCTTGCACTGTTCGCAGTGTAAATACCCGTCGTATTAATACCCTCTGCTTCGAGGTACTCGCGTAGGTCGCGCCCGAATGCATCTGCGCCGACCGCGCCCATGAACCACGTCGACGCACCAATCCGGGCCGCCGCGATTGCTTGGTTATATCCCTTGCCACCGGGAAAAAAGCCCAGATCACGGCCGATTACGGTCTCAGCCGTGCGGGGATGATGATCCGCATGTGCGATCACATCCATCACAGCAGCGCCAGCAACGTACACGGTACTCATGGGTCCTCCTCAGAGATTCGGGGATGCTAGCGGGACATGAGTGGCTCTGTCCCTGGTTGAATCCGCGCGCCGACCGCTACATTCAACCCTTCACGCCCGCACCGGGCGAACCGTCTGGAGGATCCTGCGAATGAGCCCGGCTCATAAGGCATCGTCAAAGCACAGACCGCGTGCGGAACGTGACCCCAGCATCGTGCACCTCGGCACCGGTCACTTCGGCCGCGCGCACCTTGCAGTGTTAGCGGATCGGGTTGGTCGGCGCATCATCGCCGTATCCCCAAAGTCTTCGGATTTGCGACACCAGCTCGAGCCGTTTGGCTTTGAGTACGACGTCATCACCCGCTACTCAGACCCATCAATAGCCGGCGGTGTCGGGGTTAGTTCCGAACGCGTTCGCAGCATTGCGGATGTCTTGATTGCTCCCGAAGATCCCGCAGCAGTCGTAGAAGCGATCGCACGGCCAGACACCAAGCTCGTCACCCTCACCATCACGCAAAACGGTTACTACTACAACCCGGCGCTCGGTCTTGCGGTCGATCACGACGACGTCGTGCAGTGTCTCCAAGCCGAACTCCCGAACACTGCAATCGGAATGGTCGCCCACGGTCTGCACCGCCGTTTCGAGGCAGGCCTGGATCCAGTAGTGGTGATGTCGCTCGACAACATCGTGGACAATGGCGATTGTCTGCGGTTGGCAGTGATCTCATACGTTGAGCACCGCAAGGACACCCCGGTCCAGGGTCACGAGTGGGGCGATAACACCGCGTTTTTGGACTGGCTCCGATCACGCGTGCTGTTCCCGAACACCATGGTGGACCGCATCGTTGAGACAACCAGCGAATCGCACTGTGAGTGGCTTGCCAATTACGACCCTGAGCTTGCTTCACGTAATCCATGGCCGGTCTTCACCGAACCCATGCCGATGCATCCCCTCATCATCTCGGGGCATGGCGACCACCCGGTCCTGCGAGAGTTTACGAAAGTCGGCGCTGAACTCGTTGATGGCGTTACCCAACACGCCATGATGAAAATCCGCATCCTGAATGGGGCACACGTTGCCCTCGGCATGCTGGGCCGCCTGCGCGGATATAACTTCACCGCAGAGGCAATGGCAGACCCGATCGTGCACGCGTTCATCGCCGGCTTTCTTGACGAAGCAATCCCGACCGTGGCTTTGAACACGAGTGCCAATGCGGGACTCTCACCTCAAGCGCTGCGGAAATACGGTGACGAAGTACTCCAACGACTCACGAACACTGCGATGGCCGACAGCCTCGAGCGCTTGGCGCGCAACGGTTACGAGAAGCTGCCAGAACGCATCCTTGACCCACTAACCGACACCTTCGCTCACGGTCTCCCCAATGACCACCTCCTCATGAGCGTCGGGCTGTGGACGCTGTACCTCGAAGCACACCGCGCCGAGCGCTTCAACATCCTTGACCCCGTTGCGGTCGGTGCCGGGCTCACCAGTCAACAACTCCCCGACGAGCTCTATAGCAACGCCGGAGCCTTCTTGAGCCAGGTAGCGCCAGCCCGGCGTCTTCGCACGGACACCAAGCTGACCGAGGCGTTCCGACGCGTAATTGGCGCTGCGGGCCCCAATCAGATTGTGGACCAGCTCCAAGCCGGACTCAACTCTGCTCGAATCCTTACCGGGCCGTTTGGCCGGTCGGGAATCGGCGGAGGTTCCGGCTTCGAAGCAACCGTGCAACCGGCGACAGTGCACCTAGGGACTCAGCAATACTTCAGGACCGCTCCTCGGCGGCTCTCGAACTCGGAAGGACTTGGTTGGCGATGAACCCGATTCAATCGATCACAGCAGCGAGACAGAACCCGAAGGTCGCATCCTTTCCTCAGTACGACCGCACTGCGTTGCAGAGCGGCATCTTGCACATGAGCGTCGGCGGATTCCACCGCTCACATCAAGCGCTCTACGTCCACGAGTTTCTCCAACAGCACGCCGAGGACTGGATGATTCACGGAGTCGGTTGCCTCGACTCGGACCTTGGACTCATCACTGCAATGCGCGCCCAGCAGAACCTGTACTCGCTGATTGAGCGCTCGGGCACCACCGACACTATGAAGGTCATCGGCTCGATCAACGAGTTCACCCATGCGCCTACACAAACGCAAGACGTAATCGACGCAATTGCGTCCGATGCCATCCGGATTGTGTCGCTCACGATCACCGAAAAGGGCTACTGCTACGACACCCACGGCAACCTGGACCGCAACCACCCATTGATCGCCGCCGAACTCGCCGGCGCCACTCCGCGTTCCGCCATTGCGTTGTTGTTCGCCGGTTTGCAATCACGTATGCAACGTCGGGGAACCCCCGTCACCGTGATGTCCTGCGACAACCTACCGGGAAACGGTCACGTCACCGCTCGAGTACTGCTGCAATTCGCTGACGCGATGGATGTCGACACCGCAGCGTGGATCCGCACCAACGTGTCGTTCCCGAACTGCATGGTGGACCGCATCACTCCCGCGCCGAACGAAACCACCGTGGCGCTGGCGCGCGACGAGTTCGGAGTCGAAGACCCCTGTGCCGTCGCCAGTGAGTCGTTCATCCAGTGGATCCTCGAGGACAACTTCATCAATGGCCGACCGGCACTCGAGACGGTAGGCGTGCAGATCGTCGACGACGTCACACCCTACGAGAAGATGAAGGTCCGTCTGCTCAATGGATCGCATTCGGCGCTGTCGTATCTCTCGTATCTCATGGGCTACCGCGAAGTTGACGTTGCCATGAACGACCCGCTGATTCGCGAGTTCGTGCAGCGCTACATGGACGAAGACGTCACCCCGTCGGTCCCGACCGTTCCGGGCGTAGATCTCACGCAATACAAGCGCACGCTGCTCGACCGCTTCTCCAACCCGGCCATCAGCGACAAGATCCAACGCCTGGCCATGGACGGTTCGCAGAAGATCCCGAACGCGATTGTTCCGCCGATCGAGTATCAGCTCACCAACGGTGGTTCGATTCGTTACCTCGCCTTCGCACTTGCCGCGTGGTACCGCTACCTACGCGCCATTGACGAAGAAGGTCAGCCCATCGAGATCACGGACCCGATGAGCACGGAGCTCATTTCGCGCGCCAAGCTCAACCCGGATGCGCCGATGCACCTCATCGCCGTCCAAGAAATCTTCGGGCCTGCGTTGTCGAGCAACCAGACCCTGATTGGGGCGGTAACGGAAGCGCTCGAGGCAATCGACGTAATGGGGACACGTAACGCACTCACCAAGCTCCTCAACTAACACGCTCGGCCGATTAATCCGAACGACCACTTCCCCCTGCAGGTTGCTCGATCATGACTACACAGCACGTTTTTTGGGACTGCGACGGCACACTCGTCGACAGCGAGATCATCGCGATGGCCGTTGCCATCGACACGCTGATCGAGCACTTCGACGATCCGCTGTCGTTCTCGCCGTACGAGCGTGAGCAATTGATCCACGACTGGGCTGGGATGCACTTCGACCAGATGATTGCGTTGTGCGCCGCCCAATACGAACCGGTAACAGAAGCCGAGCGCCAGGAAATGATGCACCGGAACCACGCCCGCACACTCGACGCGCTGAGCAAAGTCGATGCGATTTTCGGGATCAACACGGCCTTAGCAACAATCGAAAGTGTCGGCGCAGTCAACACCGTGGTCACAAGTAGCGAACTGGATCGTGTCTGCATCTCGCTCGAGGCAGCCGAACTGCGCCACTACTTTCACGATGCAGACGGCACCGAGCGGATCTACAGCGCAACGAGCACACTGCCGGTACCGACACCCAAGCCCGACCCAGCGATCTACCATTACGCGCTCGAGCGAGCCGGCACCGATACGAGCAGCGTTGTCGCCGTCGAAGACAGCCGCTCAGGAGTGCGTGCCGCGGTTGCCGCCGGCATCCCGGTGATTGGGTTTGTCGCTGGTCGACACGTACCAGCCGCGCGGCGCATGGCGCATGGCGCAGCACTCATGGAAGCCGGAGCAATGACCGTTGTTTCCAGCGGAGCGCACCTCCGCGCGGTCCTGCTCGAATCGCTGCAACTTCCGCCGCGCGCGTTGGCTTAGCCACGTTCTTGCGCGTGCTCCCGACGGAAACGACGGCCGCTGAATCCCAAGATCACCGCAACGGTCAGCACTAACAATCCGGAGACCGTAACGAACAGTGGGGCGCGGTTCTCTCCCGGGAAGAACCATCCGATCGTCCACGGCACAAAGACCACGATGCCGACGCACCCAAAGAGCGAGTACAGGACGCGCCCGGGCAGCACGCTGCACCCCAAGAGCGCTACCGACGTAGCGAGTCCAAACAACGTTGCGAACCCTTGCGATTCGCGACCCGTGATTGCCGCCGCACCAAGCAAGAGCAGCGCAGCAACGACCTCGACGACAACGGGTAGTCGGACCCAGCGTCGAGCCGCAACCACCAAAAGTGCAACGGCACCAACCCACGCGACCACACCAGTGAGCACTGCGGCATCGCGAGAGAAGTGCAGCAGCGTCGCGATCGTTGCAGCAACGAAACCCACGCCACCGGTCATTCCGAGCGCAACTTGTACGTCGATGCGCCGCACAAGTCCGGAAACGAGCGCCCCGCTCAACACCACGATCGCCGTCGCGAGCGCTGCGAGACAACCGAAACCGGGATTCCATCCCCCAGCAACTCCAGCACCGGCCATTGCGATTCCTGACCCGAGCGCGGCAGGAACAAACGGCAACCGGGTACGCCCGGATACTCCAACGAGTGCGAGCGCAGCACCGAGTCCCCACATCACGATGCCCGTTGCGAGTGGTGCATCGTGCGCAAAAAACCCCGCGGTCGCAGGGCCCATCAGAAAAAGTAGCCAACCACCGAATACCCCGGTCAGGATCCGATCGGGTGGCGTCGCGGCGAGCCCAGGAACAAGCGCAAGCGCAAGAAGGGCGAACGCCGTGGCGACGCCGATCCCCCCGCCGACCCCTTGCCACCTTGACGCGATAGTGATCGACGCCACGACCAGCCCAGGAAGCGCAAGCGCTTCGCTCATCACGAAGTTTGGGGCGAGGCGCGTCAGCGCGAACGCGAGCACCAGTGCACTGAGCCCCCATGCCGCGATTCCCGCGAACCCGGCACCGAAGCCCGCTGCGACCGCACACGGGACACCAATACCGAACCCAAGATATGTGGTTGCTTGTTGCAGCGGACGGTTTCGCCATTGCCAAAACACTGCACTCAGCACTCCGCCACACAACGCGGCACTCGACACAATCGCCGCAATGTCATTGGTGCCGCGCACATCGTGCATCAGCACTTGACCGAGAACAACCGCAGATGCCGTTGCAGCAAGAAGCAGTGCCGCGCGCAGTCGAACGCGCACACCTCCTTGCGTTTCCGGAACTGCCACACCGATCACACTGAACACCACCGTTGCGCTTACCGTAATGATGAGGCGCGCCCAGGTCTCGAAGGACGACCATTGGTTGATCAGAACGAGCAACACGCCCGAAAGCGCGAGTGCGGAACCGAAGTACGCAAGCACTTCCACCAACACGCGCACGGCTCGTCCGGGCACAGGCGGAGGGCCTGCCGGCTCGACGGCTGCTGGCGGGGCAATTATTGGCGACGCGATTGCTGGCGGTGCGATCTGGCGGCCCGCTTCATAGGTGCGGATGGCCGTCGCGATCTCGGCCGAAATCAGCCCGACCGCTTGCCAGCGATCAAGTTCTTCTTCGAGAGGAAGATGCAGTGCCTGGGTCACGAACTGGTCGTAACCAGAACCGAGCCCCCGCAAACGCCTAGCCGAATTCTGGACCTGCAAGTGTTTCGCGCGCCACGACGCGACGTGGTGTTGTCGGCGCCAGTGCGCCCGCCGCAATCGCAACGCGTCGAGCTTTCGGATTTGCTTCGGTGAGGCCGCCGGTTGGATAGGAGCGCAGGAAACCTTCTTGCGCATACCGAATCGATGTCTTCTCTACCGTCATCGATGTCGAGCCGTTGTGCATCTCGCTGGTGCAACCAAGTTCTCGTGCAAGTTGCGAGATCTCGGCGTCCATCGAACAGTTGTTATAGGAGCCAACTATCCGCCGCACTCCGAGTTCGCGCAACACGTTGCCGACAACCGCGTCACGTACCGCAGTACTGATCTCCGCATGACGCATCTGCTCGATCTTCTCCGCCGACACCGAAAATTCCCGCATATGCTCAGCGAGTCGCGCGTCGAGCGCTGCAGCATCAAATCCTGTTTGCTCCTGGAGGTGGGCGAGATCTTCGTCGGTGTAGTTCCCCGATTTGTAGACGATCTCGTTGCGAACCTCTTGACCAAACAGCGGCGCATCAAGATCGCCCCGCACCACGACTGCATTCGGGATTCGCAGCGTCTCCCCCGGATTACAGGTCCACCACGTATCCACACCGAACAAATTCTCGGGGCGACCGTTTGCCGCAATGACATCGGGGAGTTTCGCGAGGATCACGTACCCGGCATCGTCCCACTGACCATAAAGGTGGGATGAGACAACGTGATTGAGCGTGAAGTGCAATGATGATCGTCCGTATCCCGTGGCTGCAAATGTCGGGCGCAGGATCACTGCCCCTGATGCATCTCGCTCGGGAGCAAATCGTGTTGCATGTACCACTGCGAAATCGCCGGCTTGTGCCGCCCGGCGTTCGTGCGGGTGTGCGCGCCGCCAACGAAGGTTGTCCGCTTGAGTTTCGGCGATAAACGCGTCATGGTCGCGCAGACCAAGAAACGCTCGGCCAACGATATCCATTGCTGCGGGATCTCCCGCGTATGCAGCAGCCACAAGAACTAGCCGTTGCGGATCCGTCTCGCTACGCATCCACCGGCTCGGAAAGCCGACCTCAGCAACCTCTGGTTTGTAACGGTCATCAGGGCCAAACATCCGCTTGCTCGCGCCATCCACGAGCGCCAACTGCACCTGACTGAGTTGATGGCCCCATTGGTACGGTTGTCCGAGCGGTGTATCACGCATCGCATCAATTTCCCGACACAACTGATCCACGCGTCCTTCTTGAACAAGTGTTGCGAGACGCTCGCGCCAGTGGGCACGCACGTCGGCAGGCTTGCTCTCAGACTCGGTAATCCAGAGCTGTACGGTGTGGAAATAGCGTGGCGCGGTCGTTTCCAGGGCGCTGAGCGCGGGCGTGATTTCTCCTGCAAACAGTGCATCGAATGCAATCGCAGCGCAGTGCATATGTTCGGCGATGTGCTGATCGCGAATCGCGCGTGCAGTGTCGATCGCGGGAGAGACATCTGCCGCTAGGTTTCCTGTCGCAAACATTGCATCGGCGACGATCAGCGCCACCTCAGTCCAATGACCCGCACGCATTTGCTCCGCCAACTCGGCCCAATGCGATGGTCCCCCGAGTCGATGGGCGAGCTCAGCGATCCCAACCGGAGTGGCATCGACGACATAATGCGGCACACCCGTTCCTGCGCCGCGCGGTTGCCAGGCTTCGTACCGCCCCGGCTCAGCCGCTTCACCTAGGCGGGGCCGCTCGCCGAGATGAACTACCGGAGCCGGGCCCCGAAGGATCGAATACTCGGGAAGCTCGTCGCGCCCTTTGACGACCACGCTTGCGATCTGCGCATCGATCTCGTCGTAGACATGGACGAGCTGACGCTCGAATCCGGCATCATCCGTGAACAACGAGGTGGCGAAGGATAGGCGCATTGGCTCCCAAACCACTTGCCGGCGTATTTCGCCTTATGCACACGGTTCGCCGATGACGATACGGAAATGGTCATCGGGCGACAACCAAATAATCCGCACACCGCCAGCGAGCAACCCTCCCAATTCCAGCTCCACCGGTCGCCAGCAGGCAGGTAGGCGCGCAGGGCCCGAGTCGGCGCTAGTTGGCTTCGAGCGTCAGCATGTAGGGACGAACCTTCGGATAGAAGGTTGCAAATTCTCCGGGTGCCGTCGTGAGGGTGGCGAATGCCGTGCTGTCCACACCCGTAGACATCACTTGATACAGGTGTACTGAAGTGCCAGAGATCGTCGCGGTGTACTCGATTTCGTAAATCTTGCCGCCGCCGGGCAATTTGACTGTTCCGGCGTTGAGGATCTTCGTATCGGAAAATGACTTCGTCGCGTCCTGGCGCATTGCGTTCACCACCGCCGTATCCGACGTTGCGCTGATTGGCTTCTGCGTGATCACATTCACGTTCGACGTGAATCCGGTTGCTTTCCGCGGTGTCAATAGCCAGGCCACCGTCGCAGCGGCATTGGGAACCATGGTCCATGACGCCGGAACGCGCATGGCGAACTCATCGCCCGCAGGGGAATACAGGGTTCCGTCAGTCGCAACCTCGACCTTGCTGGTCGTCGAACTGCGGGTTGTCGAAGTCGAGCCCGAACCTCCCGATCCCGCACCGGTATCCACCGTTGCTTCTTTACTCGGGAGCTCGGAAGCGGACTTGGAGTCATTGGAGGATCCACACGCACCCAGCCCAACGGCACACACCGCCGCGATGCCAACAATCCAACGCCTCATCGGTCCCCCTCATGCAACAAACCCGGAATCTCCTTCAGGGTAGCGCACGTATCGCGCTAATCCTGAGAATGCGATCGTCAGTTCTGAAATGGTGCTGAAGAGTCGCTCTGGAAACCCGGTATTGATTCCTGCGCACTTTCGGGAGCGTGCCGTTTTCCTCGTTGAATCCATCGATTCAAGAACACGGCGGCACCCACCAGCAACGTCCCGATGATCAACACAATTACCGCTGTCAGATCGACCGTTTGGCCAACCCACACGAACTCCCAGATGCCGAAAATCACAAGGGCGATCCAACCAAACACTTGGAGCACAACGCGATCGAATCGGTAGCCAACGAGGAGGAACACTGCTGCAACGGCGATGCCGGCAAGCGGCGCCAACCAGTCATAGTCCGCTCCCACGAAACTGAGTCCCGCAACAATCAGAAAGCTTCCCGCTGCATCAGCGAGCTCCGGTTTTGCCATTGCCCCGGTACTCGACAACACAATCGCAAGGGCACCAATAGCTACCGCAGTCACCCCAACCAATGTGGCCGAAACGTGAATGTCGGCCACCCAGAGTTGTACGTAATACACGGGCACTGCCAGCAGCGTAAGCCCTCCACCAACGATCAACATGACACGCTCGGCATCAGTCCATGCGGGGCGTTTCAGTCCGCTTGCCAACAGCAGCACACCCGCAATGACCAGTGTGCCCATGATGCCGGCAGTTCTGAACCCGAGGAACAGGCTGTACGTCGAAAGCAGCAACGTTCCGATCCCGAACCCGAAGTTGATTTCGGAAATCCTGGTGCTGCGAGCACGCGACACAGCAACCATCAACAACGCGAGAAGCACCAGCGCAACACCGGTGAGCCCGCGCCAGTAGGTGTAATCCGAGACGGACTCATAGTCCGAAAGCGCACGGACCGACGATGGGCCATACATCGTTTCGAGGAGATACATCCCGGACCAGGTCGCACCAATCGCTCCGGCAAGCGCTGGAATTTGTTGCAGCGGTCGGTTCCGCCCTTGCCACAACAGCGTGGCGTGCACACATACGAACACCGAGATCAACAGAACCCACGTCGCCACAAAGCGTGAGTCCAGGAGCTGCGATGCGATCACCGCGCCGACCGCACCGGCAGTTGCCGTGGCCGCTAATCCGACAACGGCCCGTAGGCGCACGAACGCAGGCATCTCGCCGACGCGAATCGCGAAAAAACCCGCGGTAAGAAGCGCAGCGATTGCGCCAATGATCACGACCTGAACAACACCGTCGATGCTGCTCCAAACGTTGCGCATCAACCAATACGCCGCACCGATAACAAACACGGCACCGACATACCCGAGCAACTCGACGATGACTGCAAGGTTCGATCCACGCGGCGAGGCCGGAGCCGGCGCGCTCACTGTCGCCGTGTGCGCCGGTGCAACGCGCCCACTCGGGGCCGGAGGTGCTCCTCCTTGTACCTGTTGGAGATCGCTGAACAACCGTGATGCTTGAGTCCCGGCGATCAGGTTGTTCGCCTGCCAACGCTGGACCCATCCCAACAACGCTTGATACCCCGAACCCACTTCGCCCGGCATCACTGTCCCGGCGTTTGCCATCTCGAAGCGCTCGATGGCATCGGCCTGGGAGAAAGTGATTTCGCCCAGTTGGACCCACCGCTGGAGCCACATGCGCCGAGATTGAGTTACACCGTCATTTCCGGGTGGGTGAGTTCCAAATCCTGTCATGCGGAAAGGCTAATCCGGCCCGGCGAACCTTCTGTCGACGCAGAACTGCAACGCTTGCGGGAATTCCCCGTCGCAGCCGATCGTGCCGATCCGGATCCGGAAAACAGCTTCGCCCGAGCCTTGCGGCCCGGGCGAAGCGGTGCGCACTCGGAGAGACTCGAACTCCCAACCTTCTGATCCGTAGTCAGATGCTCTATCCATTGAGCTACGAGTGCATGAGGCCCAGCAGTGTAGGCGAGCCGCTCCGGGACCGGCCAGTGCGACGGACGGCTGCAGGCGGTCCCGCCTTAGGGCCGGAGCGGCTTACGAGCAACCGCGAAGAGGACCAGCGTGGATTCGTCGATCGCCTCGGTGAGATGGAAATTGTCGGCAGTGACCGCGCTCGGCGCGGCGACCCCCTGTGTGCGATCGAAGCGCTGCTTCAGGCGCACCAACGGATACGCAACGCGGCGCGCCAGCGCGTGCATCTCGACGTACGCGCGCCGCGGCAAGCGATGCCGCAAGTTCAACACATCCGCTTTGAGTACCGCTCGTCCAAACCGCCGACGCTGTTCGAATTCGGCTTTGAGTTCGTCGTCCCCATCGAGTCCGGTCACGGTCACGTCGGCAAAGTGCCGTTCCAACATGCGCTGCAAATCGGCGGGATCAAACAAGTACAGGTGATACGGGTTTTCGAAATCGGCGGGTGCGTTCGGGGTAACGATGCACACCACGCCATCGTCCGCGCACACGCGCGCGAGTTCTGCGACGTGGGGTTCGGGGTCGGTGAAGTGTTCAATCAGATGCGACGAACACACCGTGTCGAACGTTGCGTCGCGCCACGGCAACACTGCGCCGTCACTGCACACCGTGGAGAGCTCCGGATGGATTGCGTGCGCTTGATACGCCGTCAACGAGTCGTAATCGATTCCGAACACCGCGCACTTCGGTGAGGCAAACGTCGCGGCGTAATCCCCGAGCCCGCATCCGACATCCAAGAACCGTCCCGGACGTGCCGCGTCGGCAACCGCGCGATACCCGGCGTCGTGGAGGGCCAGAATCCCGGCCGGGGTCTTGCCTTCAATGGGGCGTTCGCCCGTGAGTTGCTGCATGTCACGTACCTGTGTGGAAAGGACGCTCGATTGTAGGCGGCAAGCCTCCCAGCGAGCACCTAGCCTGCCGCCATGCCGTTGGGACCTGCGCTCATTGCCCTGGCCGGCCTGCCCGGGGCAGGAAAAACAACCCTGGCTCGCAACGCCCAAACACTCGCGCAACGCGAAGGAATCGACGTTCGCGTCCTGTCGCGCGACGAGGTTCGCGCGGCGCTGTTTGCTCCGTGCGACTGGACGGAGGACGAAAAACTCGTGGCGTTCGAAGCAATGTTGGGCGGAGCGGTCCACCATCTTGAACGCAACCGGTGGGTCATCCTCGAAGGGATGCCATTCACGCGCCGAAGTGAAGCAGAGGCCGTGCGCATTGTCGCACGAGAGTTTGGTGCTTCAGCACTCGTTGTTCATTGCCATGTGACCATCGAGGTCGCGCAGGCCCGAATTGATAACGATCGGGCCGCTGGTACTCCCCACGCCGGACGCGAGCTCGACGATGATCTTGTCGCCAGTGTTGCCGCTCGGAGTGAGGAACTTGATCCCGATCTCGTGCTCGATATGACGCAGCCGCTCGAAACGACTACCGCGCTGCTCCTGCAGGAGCTGCAGCGAGTTACGACTCTGGAGTGAGCTCGGCGTCGTCTGACGAAGCAGCTGCGTCTGCGTCTGCATCTGCGTCGTTGCGCACCTGATCGCGCATCTGCGGGAAAAACACCACGTCGCGCAACGTGTGTGCGCCCGTAAGTAACGCCACAAAACGATCGATACCAAAGCCCAAACCACTTTGGGGCGGCATGCCGTACTCCATGGCCTCGAGAAAATCCTCTTCGAGCATCATGGTTTCGTCATCGCCCGCTTCGCGCATCGCCATTTGTTCTTCGAGGCGGGTGCGCTGCTCAACGGGATCTACGAGTTCGCTGTAAGCCTTGACGACTTCCCAACCGAACACGACGAACTGGAACATGTCGAGCACCGCAGGATCGTCGTCGTTGCGACGTGCCAGCGGGACGAGCTCGGCGGGGTGATGCACCAAGAAACACGGCTGGATCAAGTGTGGGCGCACTGTCTTTTTGTAGAGCTGGTCAACGAGCGCGGCGTAGGTGGGAACATCAGTGTCGATCTCGATTCCCACCCGCTTGATTTCGGCGCGCAGCGACTCCAGATCGCGCGCGACGCGCAGATCAACACCACATCCGTCGCGCACCGCGTCGCGGTAATCGATACGCGGGAACGCCGGCCCGAAATCGAGTGTGACCCCTTCGCGTTCGATGGTGGTGCCGCCAGTGACGGTGAGTACGAGCTCGCGAATGAGCGCCTCGACGAAGTCCATGTTGTCGAGGTAGCTCCAATACGCCGCGTACCACTCGAGCATCGTGAACTCTTGGAGGTGCGACGCATCGATGCCTTCGTTGCGAAAGTTGCGACCGAGTTCGTACACCCGCTCCAAACCTCCTGCAGTCAGTCGCTTGAGGTACGTCTCGGGCGAGATTCGCAAAAACAGGTCGATGTCGAGCGCGTTGTGGTGCGTGATAAACGGGCGGGCCGCAGCTCCCGACGCCGCCGGAATGAGCATGGGCGTTTCGACCTCGAGAAACCCGTTGTCGTCGAGGTAGCGGCGGATAAACGCAATGACGCGCACGCGGGTCATGAACCGCTCGCGGGATTCGTCGTTGTACAACAAGTCGAGGAATCGTCGGCGATAACGCGCCTCGACGTCGGAGATCCCCGCCCACTTATCGGGCATCGGGCGCCGATTCGGCGCAAGCAACACCAGCTCGGTACCGCCAATGGTGGACTCCCCCTTTTCGGTGGTCCACATTGCGCCATCGATGCCGACGAAGTCCCCGATGCGCAACGCGGCACACGTGGCCTTAAAGACCTCGGGGCCGAGTTCGTTCTTGCGAATCGAAATCTGCACGCGACCCGTTCGATCGTGGATGGTGCCGAACGCGATGCCACCCATTGGGCGCCACAACACCAAGCGACCGGCGCAGCGCACCGCAGTGCCCTCGGGTGCGTCTTTGGCTGCGAGCGCCGTGTGCGTGCACGCGTACCCATTGGCGTAATGCGCGCCGGGACGCGGATCGGGACCGTGATGGCGCTCGAGAGTTTCGTCGTTCAGTTCAGTCACACCTGCTCGCTCATGTTCGCGCACGAAATTGGTTGCGGAGGGCGAGGGATTTGAACCCTCGAGGAGGATTTACTCCCCCTACTCGCTTAGCAGGCGAGCACCTTCGGCCACTCGGTCAGCCCTCCGTTCATCACAGCGAACTGTGATGAGCGTGGGCAGTATACGAGGCACATCACTCCGGCGATCCGGTCGTCACCAGCCGGTCGAGGCGCTCCAGGGTGCGCGCCATTGCCGGCGGGTGGGTGTGTGTAACCCGCAGCAGCGCATAGAAGATGCCGCCACGCCCGGTTGTCGCATCAAAGGTCTCCGTGACCAAAGTGCCACCATCACCCGACTGGAGTACGTAGCGCCAGATATGCCCGCCGAAATGGCGCCATGCAATGCGGGTCGGTTCCTCGAATTCCACGACAGAATTTTCGATGCGGTACGGCACGCCGAATCGCATGTGCATCCCAAACGTCGCGCCGAGCGCGAGCCGTTCGGGGGAATCACGGAGCGGGGCGCCCACGTAACCCGAACCGTCGATCACGTGGTGCTGCGCCGGATCGGCCAACACCGAAAAGATCGCTTGCGGGGATGCGGCAATGGTGCGGCTGACCTGGAGCACGGGTCCGGACATGGTTCCTCCGCGTTGGTGGGCATACTCGCCTCGGCCCAAACAACCTATGCGAGAATCCCCCAATGAGCGATACCCCGTGGCCGCCCCTCTACCTCGAGTCGTACCCGCCCACTCGCCGAGCGGGATCGCGTGTCCTGCGTGTCGGGCTGATCTTGCTGGTCATCGGGCTCGTCCTCGCCACCGCAGGAATTGGCGTTGGGTTGTGGCAAGTAATTGGGGTGTTCGATCACCATGAAGAGTTGCCTCGTGTCCAAGTGCCGACAACGCAAACCATCGACTTACAAAAAGGCAACATTGATATCTGGTTTGAAGCGCGCTCGGAGCTTTTCGTAGAGCCCAACAAAGTTGCGCTCGCGGTCATCGACCCGAACACGGGCGACGAACTCGTCATCCGAACCCCCGCATCGAGCGAAACGTTCAGCGGTGACAACCAATTCAGCAAACTCGTGGGCGTCCTGGTTGTTCCTGCAACCGGTTCGTATGAGGTCATTGTGACCGGCACCGGCGCCGAAACCATTACGTTCGGCAACGTCGGCGTTGCGGCATTCGCAATTGGTATCGGGCTGATTGTGATCGGCGTGTTTCTCGGCGGGCTGATCGCGCTCGTCGGAGTCGTGCTTATCATCATCGGTATCGTCAAACGATCCAACGCCCGACATGCCCAGGTGCTGCATTGAGCAACGTCGCAACTCCGAACACCGACTACCAACTCACGACCGAGGACGGGATCGCCGAGGATGGGATCACCGGAGATGGGATCGATCCCACGCGTCCCGGGCCGTCGTTTCGCACCCTCGCTTGGTGGACAAGTCTCGTTGCCCTCGCCACATTCCTCGTGCTCGGCGTTGCGCAATACATCGGCATGCAAACCACGCAGAGTTCGTTCCCGCGCTTACGCGCACCCGGCGCCGAGAAACTCTTGTTGACCAAGGGATCTGCGGACGTGTGGGTGGAGCAAGCGAAAGCGTTTCCCATGCAACCCGGCACGATGACCGTGCACGTCTACGACACTCTCGGCAACGAAGTGCCTCTCAACCCGAGTGATGCCGGTCAGCATTACTGGACGCCGCGCCGCACGGGCACAAGTGTGGGGTCCGTGGTCCTTCCCGCGACCGACCTCTACACCGTCGCCGCGCAAGGGGGCGGCGGCAACTTTGTTTCGGTGGGTCGCACCGACCGCACGTTTGCGCGGGCATGGATGATTATGTGGTTCATCCTCGCCGCATTCGCTGCGGTGGCCTGCGTCGTCACCGGCCTTGCACTCCTTCGCGCGCGGCGCGCCGTTCAGACAGATACGACGGCGTAACGCTGCAGTGCTCCATCGGCGATGTCGAGCACACCGATGGTGTGTTCGGGGGCGCGGCGCCGTTCGGTCGGCGATCCCGGGTTGAACAACACCAGACCCTCGGCGGTGCGTTGCGCGCACGGTTCGTGGCTATGCCCGAAGATCACGATGTCCGCGTCCGGAAACCGTGTACGCATGCGCGCGGCACGACTGTCCTTGTGCCCACTGTCGTGCACCATCGCAACGCGCACACCGCCAAGCGTGAGTTCACGAGTTTCGGGCAACAGACCGATGAGTTCGTGATCGTTGTTCCCCAGCACCGCGAGCACCGGCGCAAACGCTTCGAGTTCGTCGAGGAGATGACGCGTCGTGATGTCGCCGGCGTGCAGGATGAGATCAGCGGTCTCGAGTGCCGCATACGCCGCGTCGGGGAGTCGGCGCGACCGACCAGGCATGCAATGCGTATCGGAGAGCACCACAATGTGGCGGAGGGAGTGGGATTCGAACCCACGGAGCTCTCGCTCAACGGTTTTCAAGACCGTCCCGTTCGTCCACTCCGGCATCCCTCCGGGGCGAGAGGCTAACGCTTGTTCAGCGAGCGGGGATGACGTCGGTGCCGAGGTAGGTGCGCAGGACCTCGGGCACTACGAAGCTGCCATCGGGCTGCTGGTAGTACTCGAACAAATTGAGCAGTGTTCGGCCCACCGCACACGCTGTGCCGTTGAGGGTGTGGACCAGTCGCAGCTGTTTGCTGCCCGGCACATTGGCTCGAGTTCCCAAGCGACGCGCGGAGTAGTCGCGATAGTTGGAACACGAGGTGAGCTCGCGGTATTGGCCTTCGCTCGGCAACCACACTTCAACGTCGAATTTCTTGGTGGCGGCCGGTCCGAGATCGCCCGCCGCGATGTTGACGACGCGATACGAAAAGCCGAGCCCGCCGATGATTTCTTCTTCGATGGCGAGCAGCCGCTCGTGTTCGGCGTCCGAGTGGTCGGGATCGGCGAAGACGAACATCTCGACTTTGTCGAACTGGTGGACGCGGAAAATGCCGCGCGTGTCTTTGCCGTAGGTGCCCGCCTCGCGTCGGAAACACGACGAGAACCCGGCATAACGCAGCGGTAGCGCTTCACCATCGAGCTTGTCGCCGGCGTGCAGCGCCGAGAGCGGAACTTCGCTCGTCCCGGTGAGATACAGCTCGCCGCCGTCGACTTCGTAGACCGCCGCGCGATCGGTCGGGAAAAACCCCGCTTGTTCCATGGTCTGTTCGCGCACCAACACCGGAGTGACCACGGGGGTAAACCCATGTCGCACCAGCGTGTTCATGGCGTATTGGACGAGTGCGAATTCCAACAACACGGCTTCGCGCATGAGGTACGCAAAGCGCGAACCCGCCATTGCGACGGCGTGTTCGTGTTCGATCCAGCCCATCGCCAGTCCGTAATCCGCATGATCGAGGGTTGGCTCCGGACGAGGGTCGCCGACGACGCGAATGACCTCGCCGTCGTCTTCGCCGCCGCTCGGCACATCGGTGTCGCAAGGGTTGGGCACCGTGAGCGCCAGGGCGCGCACTTCGGCCTCCAGCGCATCGAGATCGGGTTCGAGCGTTGCGAGACGTTCTTTGAGCGCGGTTGCCGCTTCGATGCGGGCCGGGCGTTCGTCGGGTGCGGCCTGTGAGATCGCTTTGCTCGCTGCGTTTTGTTCGGCGCGCAACGCTTCGACATCGTTGATAAGCGCGCGGCGCCGATCGTCGGCCGCGAGCAACTCGTCGATAAGTCCGACCCGCACCCGCTTGCGTTCGATGCCGGCGCGATATTCGGGTTCGTCGCGCAATCGCTTGAGATCAATCACGTCACACCTGGGGATCTTCGTGAGGTTGGCGCACCTGCGCTCGCAGTTCGTCGAGCCAGGCACCGGCTTGTTTCCATTGTTTTGTGGCCTGTTCGCGCTGCGACGGTGCTTCGGCGCCGGCGACCGGATAGGAGCCTAGGAACTTCACCTCGGCTTGTCGCGCCGCGAGATGACGCAAACAATCGGCGATGCGTTCGTCGGCGAGGTGGCCGTTGAAGTCGATAAAAAAGCAGTACTGCCCGAGCCCGTGTTTGGTGGGCCGGCTTTCGAGTTTGGTGAGGTTGATGTTGCGCGACGCGAACTCAGAGAGGATCGCGAGCAACGACCCAGGTTTGTCCTGACGCTGAAAACACACGATCGAGGTTTTGTCGTGGCCGGTGGGCGCCGGGATGCCCCGGCCCAACAACACAAAGCGCGTTTGGTTGCCGGAATGATCTTGGATGTCGGAAGCCAAGACCTTGAGGCCGTAGAGCTTCGCTGCATACGCCGTACAGATTGCCGCGCGGTCCGCGGAACTGGTTTGGCTGACGAGGCGCGCGGCTTCGCTGGTGGAATTGGCTGCCTCGGTCGCTGCACCCGGCAGCTTGTTGGACTTCCAGACCCGACACTGTGCGAGCGCGTGTGGGTGCGACATGACGACGTGAATGTCGCCGAGCTTCGTACCGGGCTTGGTGGCGAGCTGCAACGAGATCGGGAGGTCGATCTCGCGCTGAATCAATAGGTCGGTGTCGAACGCGAGGGTGTCGAGGGTGACGGCTACCGAACCCTCGATGGAGTTCTCGATCGGGACGATTCCGCGAATGGTCTGACCCTCGTCGACCGCGGTGATGACCTCGGGCACGGTTGCCATGGGGGCGCGCTCAAGCTGGGCGAGATCGGCCTGGGTCAGCAGCGCTTCTTCGGTGAAGGTGCCGGGCGGGCCCAGGAATGCGATGCGGGACATGAACGCCGATGGTAGCGGGGGTCAGGGCCTCAACCCCGGGTGTTTTGGACAGCGAATAAGTCGATCGGCCCATTGGCAATCTGTACTGATCGTGGCTAAATGTCCGAAATGGTGCTTACAGGCCGACACGGGTAGTACGTGAAGGTCCGGGGCAAAAGTTCTCGGGGTGAAAATCTATGAAGCGCACAGTCTTAAAGTTTGCATCCGCAGCAACCGCAATCCTCGGCCTGGTCGCCGTCGCACCAGGTGCAGCGCACGCAACTGCAAGCCCAGGATTTTCTGGCAGTTACGATTTCACGAACAATCTCGTTGGCGCAACGACGTTTACCGTGACTGGCGACGGCAAAGTGACGGTATCGCTCACCCAAACAGCCGGTCGTGGCCAGTACTACAAGGTGCGAATCGAACGTCAAAAGGACGGCAAATGGCCGGGAACCTTTCCCGGCGGCGACTGCACTCGGGGCATGTCCGAGAAAACCACCTCAGTCTGCAACTTCACCACCGGTAACAGCACTGCGAAGCATCGAATCTTGATCGATCATTACTGGGACCAAAATCTCACGTCCAAAATGTCAGACCGCACGGTTGGTGTTGTGACAGTCAAGTAACGACACTCCGAGTCAATTGGTGGCGGGTCATCCCGCCACCAATACGCGATGTTTCCGGTGGGTCGGTTTGTTATCAACACTGCGATCGATGCAGCCACTTCAACGTGCGGCGGGCGGTAGTCGTACAGCGCCGCGCAATCTCGAAATGCAGCGCATTGCTCGCCCCGGAAGTCGGCAAAGTGATCCGAAGAGCTGCGATGCCAACCAAGGCACTCAATGCGCTCCAGTTCGCCAACCTGCCGGATACCTCAGATTCGCCGAGCAGTGGTCGAACAGCACGCTCATCGGTCATGCGGCTTGACAGGTCTTTTCGACGCAGCCCGACGGCTCAGCTGCCCAGGGGATCGCACTCCGAGCGAGGAGTCTGCGCAGCATGGGGACACCAATTCACGATCCGTGTGCTGCGGTACATCGTCGCCTGAATCGTGGATGTGTTGCCAAAACTTACCGCTACAGCCGAATCGGTGCAGCGATCCCGAGCAGTCCGAGTCCAGTGGCCAAGACCTGCGCAGTAACCCCGCAAATCGCGAGACGCGACCGGCGCGCAGTATCGGTGGGTGCGTTGAGTACCGAGCACGCCTCATAGAAACTGGTAAATGCTTGCGCAGTTTCGAAGAGATAGGTGCATAACAGGTGCGGTTCGAGTGTGTCGGCCACTGCCTGTACCACTTCGGGAAACCGCACCAACTGAAGTGCCAGCACACGTTCGGAGGGCTCGGCAATATCAATTGGGCCGTGCGCGGCGACATCGGCGGGATCGGCTTTACGCAGGATCGAACAGATCCGCGCGTGCGCATACTGCAAGTACGGCGCAGTGTTGCCGTCCATCGCAAGCATGCGATCCCAGTCAAAGACGTAATTCTTGATGCGGTGGTTCACCAGGTCGGCGTAGCGCAGCGCGCCAATGCCCACGGCGCGGGCAACTTCGACGCGCGCTTCTGCTGGAAGATCCGGCGACTTTTCGTCGATGACGTGCCGCGCGCGAGCAACTGCCTCATGCAACAAGTCGATGAGTTTGACGGTGTCGCCGGAGCGACTCTTGAGCGGCTTGTTGTCGTCCCCGAGCACAATGCCGTACGGCACATGCTCCGCGCTCGCACCATGAGCTTCGTCGAGCCAGCCCGCTTCACGCGCAATTTCAAACACCATGGCGAAATGCTGGGCCTGACGTGCGTCGACGACGTAAATCACCCGCGTTGCGTCAAGGTCGGCAAAGCGGAACCGCACCGCAGCTAAGTCCGTTGTTGCGTAGAGGTATCCGCCATCGGATTTGCGAATGATGAAGCCCAGCGGTTCACCGTCGCGGTTATTGAATCCTTTGGGAAATGCGCACAATGCGCCGTCGTCGATCCGAGCAAGCCCCTGGGATTCGAGCTCAGCACACACGTCGGCCAAGAACGGGTTGTAAAAGCTTTCGCCGCGGATGTCGTCGGAGGTAAGCAGCACGCCGAGTAAGGCGTACACCGCTTCGTAATGGCGTTCCGATTCAGAGAGCAAGGCGCGCCACGCAGCCAAGACTTGCGGGTAACCGGCTTGCAATTGCACGACACGACCACGCGCTCGCTCCGCAAATGCTGCGTCGTCCTTGTAACGCGCCGCGGCTTGTTTGTAGAGCGCATCGAGATCGTCAATAGGAGGCAGCGGAGCGGGCAGCGGATCGCCGTAGGTTTCAAAGAGATGCTCGATGAGCATGCCGAACTGGGTGCCCCAATCGCCCAGGTGGTTTTGGCGAACCACGATGTGCCCCGACGCGCCCAGCACGCGCGCCAACACGTCGCCGATGTTCGTGGTGCGCAAATGTCCGACGTGCATCTCTTTGGCCACGTTGGGGGCCGAGTAGTCGACGACGACAACCTCGGGAGTGGCAACAGCTTCGATTCCGGCATTGGGCGCGTCGGCCATCGCGGTCAACGAGCGAGCGAGACACCCCGCCGATAACCGGAAATTGATGAAGCCCGGACCGGCAATAGTTAGCGGCTCCCCGAGCAGCGCATCCAGTGCGGGATCGGCGCTGAGGGCGTCCACAATTGCTTCGGCGACCGCTCGGGGCGCCTGGCCGAGCTGCTTGGCCAAGCCCATCGCAACGTTGGATTGGTAATCACCGA
>JBMOIW010000001.1:0-94229 GCA_049317145.1 Acidimicrobiia bacterium | reverse complement strand
CTTCACGGGTCGGCCAAATCGACTGAAACGTTTGGTCTTTTCGGTGGCACCTTCGGCGGGCACGGCATTGCGCTTCTGCCACTTCAGGAACAACACGACATTTACAACGATGAGCGCGCCGTACATCACCACCACGATCAGGTCGCGCAACGCAAGGTAGCTCATGGTGAACGGCGGGAAGAACACGTCAAAGCCGAACACGGTAAAGATCTTTTGCGGCGAAAAGACGTTCTTGTCGGCACTCCACAGCAAGTAGCTGTCGGCGAAGGTGATCCATTCGTGCGGAACGTTTCCGTATCCGAACGCCATCAGCGCAAACACACCCGTCGCGCCAATGAATGCTTCGGCCCAAGTGGTCTCGTGCACTTCCGGCGACCGTGTTGCACAAAGGAACAGGCCCCATGCGGCAAGCACCGCGAGTCCTGCCCAAATGATGAGGGTTTGGATCGGTGTGATGAGCGCGGCGAGTACCCAAGTGACCAGTGCAATAACCGGGAACGCAGCAAATCCCACCCAAAGTGGGAACGGCCGCTTTGCAACGGGCTTGCGAATAAGCGTCACAACAATAAGGAGGCCATAAACCAAGAACAGTGAGAACCAGATCAGGCGCCCGGCGTGGCGCATGAATGGCAACCAATCAGGGATTAAGTTGGGCATCGGCCCGCCGGTCCTTTGTACTCGGGCGCCCATCGAGGGCGAAGTACCGACACGATACCGGGCGAACCCCGAAAACGTGAACCTCGGCGACTCCGGCGGTTGCATTATGCACAAGCGCGCGAACGCTTCGGTGTGCCAAACGATGTAGTCGCGTGCGAGCATGTGGCGATGAACACCGCGCAATTCGACGTTCTGGTTGTTGGGGGAGGACCCGCAGGTGCGGCCGCCGCGTATTGGCTTGCCGCGCGTGGTCGCTCGGTGCTGCTCTGTGAAAAGAAACAGTTCCCGCGCGAAAAGACCTGCGGCGACGGGTTAACCCCGCGGTCCGTAAAGCAACTCCACGACATGGAGTTGGCGCATGAGCTTGCGGAGTTCCAGCGCTATGACGGGCTGCGCTCTATTGCCCATGGCATGACCCTCGAACTGCGCTGGCCGGAACACCCGATCTTTCCCGACTTCGGCTATGTGGTGAAACGCCGCGATCTCGATCAAATGGTGGCAAATCACGCGGCAGCTGCGGGCGCCACGGTTTGGTCGGGCGCTGAAGTCACCGAGCCCATTCTCGAGGGCGGCCATCTCATGGGGGCAGTGGTGCACCGGAAGTACGAAGACATCACTGAGCGGGTCCTCGCTCGCTATGTCGTGCTCGCCGATGGGGCCAACTCCCGGTTTGGACGGGCGCTTGGCACCAGCCGCGACCGGACGTATCCGCTGGGGATGGCAATTCGGGGCTACTACAAGAGTCCGCTCCACGACGATCCTTGGATCGAGAGCCATCTCGACATTGTGGATAAGAACGGAGAGCATCTGCCCGGGTACGGCTGGATCTTTCCGGTCGGTGACGGCACGGTCAATGTTGGCGTGGGTCTGCTTTCCACATTCTCTGGCTGGAAGGACATCAATACCTCGAGATTGATGGAAGCCTTCGTTGAGTCGGCGCCAGCCCGGTGGGAGCTTTCGCCCGAGGCGGCTGTAGGTCCTGCGACCGGCGGGCGGCTTCCGACCGGGGGATCAGTCGATCCCAAGGTTGGGCCGAACTGGATTGTTGCCGGGGACGCCGCTGGTTCGATCAATCCATTCAATGGCGAAGGCATCGCGTACGCGTACGAGACCGGCCGGCTGGCCGCCGAGGCAGTGGAGTTGGCGTTGCTCTCAGGCGATGGTCTGGCACTGCAGCGTTACCCGGAGCAGCTCGCAGAGATATACGGACTGTATTTCCGGGTCGCTCGTGTGTTCGTGAAAGCAATCGGGAATCCGGCAGTCATGCGGGAGCTCACGCGCGTGGGGATGCACTCGCAGCCGCTCATGGAATGGGTGTTGCGCATCATGGCGAATTTGCTTCGGCCCGATGAGCTCGGTCCGGCCGAAGCTGCGTACGCGCTCGTCGAGCGAATCGTCGCCGTTGCCCCTGAGCCGTAGATCCCATCGCAGCTTTCGGACACGTATCGGATAGCGTGACGTTCAGTTGTCAGAACTACTGCGGAGGAAACCCTGAGCGCCTACTTGCCGATCCTCACGATGATCGTGCTCGTTGTGCTGTTCATCGCGGGCTCATTCCTTGCGTCAACGTTGCTTGGACCGAAGCGTTCGCATGCTGCGAAACGCGCGCCCTACGAATGCGGGATCGTTCCGGAAACCGAACCGGTAGAACGGTTCTCCACCAAGTTCTATTTGGTCGCGATGGCGTTCATCGTGCTTGACGTCGAGATCGTGTTTCTCTACCCGTTCTTTACGACGTACCTGCGCCTCGGTACGTACGGACTGGTCGCGATGGGCATCTTCTTGCTCGTTGCGCTTGTGCCCTTTGCATATCTCTTGTCGACCGGGGCCATGAGTTGGGGCCCGGCCAAGGAATACGTTGCTCGAGCGGCTGAGCGCGTGTTGCGCGCGAGCGGCATGCCCGACGTCAATGATTCCAAGCCCGCCGACGAACGTGAGGTTGCGGCGTAATGGGACTAGATGCAATCGGCCACAACTTCTTAACCGGTCGGATCGAAGATCTCGTCAAATGGGCCCGTCGCAACTCGGTGTGGCCGGCCACCTTCGGACTGGCGTGTTGCGCGATCGAAATGATGGCCAGCGGCGCGGCGCATTACGACTTGGCCCGGTTCGGCATGGAGGTCTTTCGCGCCAGCCCTCGCCAAGCCGACCTCATGATCGTCGCGGGGCGCGTGAGTCAAAAGATGGCGCCGGTGCTGCGCCAGGTCTACGACCAGATGGTCGAGCCCAAGTGGGTTATCTCCATGGGCGTGTGCGCGAGTAGCGGCGGCATGTTCAACAACTACGCGATCGTGCAGGGCGTTGATCAAATCGTTCCGGTCGATGTCTATGTTCCCGGGTGCCCGCCCGGACCCGAGACCCTGATGCACGGCATCTTGACATTGCACGAACACATTCGTACCGGCGAGATCATGAAGCGCCGCAACGCAACCGGTAACGGCGCGCAGATCACCATCGATCAACGCGATGGGCAATCCGAATTGTTGATGCCGACGGTGAAGCGATGAGCGACGACGTCACTGCAACACCTGCCATCGACGACGACATTGCCACCGCGCTTGTTGATGCATTCCCGGGCAGCGTGTTCGTGCTCTCGCACGGCCAGCCGGTGGTCTATGTCGATCGTGCGCATTGGCATGCAGTCGCCGAAGCGCTCAAGACGGTGCACGACATGACCTCATGCATGGATGTCACCGCCGTAGACCATCTCACCAACGCAGAGCGCGTCGTTCCCTCGGGCGTCGCGCCGGAGCGGTTCGAGGTAGTTGCCAACTTCTTGTCGCATCGCCGCAACCGCCGGATCCGCGTGATCGCACAACTCCCGGAATCCGATCCGACCGTGGCCAGCATCGTTGACCTGTATCCGGGCACTGACTTTCCCGAGCGAGAAGTCTTTGATCTCATGGGAATCGAATTCGTGGGGCATCCGGATCTCACCCGCATCTTGATGCCGGAGGGTTGGGACGGGTTCCCGCTGCGCAAAGACGCACCGAGCGCACGCGTGCCGGTCACATTCAAAGAGGACCCGACACCGCGATGACCACCGAATTCACCGAATCCGAAATCGCGTACGAACGCCTCGAACGCCAGACCGACGAGGGCACGCAAAAGATGCCCGTCGAGCATGAACTGGTGGTGACGGGTGGGCCCTGGCCCGAGCTCGAGGGCGAAGGGCAAACCATGGTCATCAACATGGGCCCGCAACATCCCTCCACTCACGGAGTGTTGCGCGTGATGATGGAACTCGACGGCGAAGTTGTGGTGCGCGCGAAACCGATCATCGGGTACTTGCACACGGGCATGGAGAAAACCGCCGAAGAGCTCACGTACGTACAAGGCGGCACCAACGTCACGCGCATGGACTACGCATCACCGCTCTCGAACGAGTTGGTGTTGTGTATGGCGGTCGAAAACTTGCTCGACCTCGAACTCCCCGAGCGTGCGGTTTGGATGCGCATGCTCTTGGTCGAGCTCAACCGCGTGTCGTCCCACTTGTTGTTCCAGGCCACCAACGGCATGGACCTCGGCGCAGTGTCGATGATGATTTACGGCTGGCGCGAACGCGAAGAAGTGTTGCGCTTGCTCGAAAAGATCACTGGCTTGCGCATGAACCACAACTTCATTCGCCCCGGAGGCCTGGCCGCCGATCTGCCGGACGGTTGGCAGCACGATGTGCTCGAGGTCATGGAGCTTGTTGAATCGGCAGTAGCGGAGTACGACGCGCTCCTCTCCGACAACCCCATCTGGCTCGAACGCACGGTTGGCGTCGGCAAACTCACCACTGAGCAAGCGCTCGCGTTAGGTGCGAGTGGACCGCTGCTGCGCTCCACCGGGTTCCCGTGGGATCTGCGCAAAGCGCAGCCGTACCTCGCGTACGACCAGGTCGACTTTGACGTTATCTACACCGAAAACGGTGACGTGTTCGATCGTTATCGCATTCGCCTCTACGAAATTCTCGAGTCCATCAAAATCATTCGCCAGTGCGTAGAGCGCATGCCTGCCGGCGATTACCGCATCCAGGATCGGAAAGTCACACCGCCGCCGCGAGCGCGCATCGACGAGTCCATGGAAGCGCTGATTCACCACTTCAAGTTGTTTACCGAAGGGTTCAAAGTCCCAGCGGGTGAGATCTACACTGCGATCGAAAGCCCGCGCGGCGAAATCGGGTGTTATCTCGTGTCGGACGGCACCGGGAAACCGTGTCGGATGCACGTGCGCGGTCCGTCGTTTTACAACCTGCAAACCATGGCCCCGATGATGGAAGGCGCCATGATTGCGGACGGCGTCGCCATTATTTCGACCGTCGACCCGATCATGGGAGAAGTCGACCGATGACCTTCACCACCGAAAATCTCGAAAAAGCTCGCGCCATCGTTGCGCAATACCCGAAGACCAAGTCCGCGATTTTGCCCCTAGCGCACCTGGCCCAGGATCAAGACGGTTGGCTCACGCCCGAAGCAATGACCGAGATTGCGGACCTCGTGGGTGTCGAACCGGCCGAGGTGCAAGGCACGTGCAGCTTCTACACGATGTTCAAGCGCGACCCTGTCGGCAAACTCTTGGTTTCGGTCTGTACCAACGTCACATGTTTGGTGACCGGCGGTCCAGAAATCTTGGACCACTTGCGGGATCGCTATCTCACCGACTCCGATGTCACCATCGAAGAAGTGGAGTGCATCGCCGCATGCGGAGGCGCCCCCGCCATGCAGGTCAATTACGAGTTCCACGAACAACTCACTGCCGAGAGCGCAGAGCAGTTGGTGGAGCGCTATAAGTCGGGCGAATTGCACGCTCGCACGATCTCGGGTGCACCGGTAACCGTCGACACGAAAGGTCGGCTCTGATGCCTGAGACTCGGATCATTACGAAGCGGTTGCACGAACGGCCCGACGATTCTTGGACCATCGAGGCCGCAGTTGCGACGGGCGCGTACCAAAACCTTCGCCAAAACCTTTCCCGCACCCCGGCCGAAATTCGCGACGAGGTTGCGGCCTCCGGCCTTCGTGGTCGTGGTGGTGCTGGATTCCCAACTGGAACCAAGTGGGGGTTCATCCCTGAGCACTTGTCGCCGCGGTACCTGGTTATTAACGCCGACGAAGGCGAACCCTCAACGTTCAAGGATCGCATGCTCACCGAGCGCGACCCCCACCAGCTCATTGAGGGCATCATCATCGCTTCGTATGCGATCGACTGTCACCTGGCTTTCATCTACTACCGCGGCGAATTTGCCCTTGGCTACGACCGACTTGTGCAAGCCATTGCCGATGCAACAGCGCGCGGGTATCTCGGAACCAACATTCTTGGTACCGGGTTCGACCTCGACATCATCGTGCACCGCGGTGCGGGTGCGTACATCTGCGGCGAAGAGACCGCGTTGATCGAAAGCCTCGAAGGCGAGCGCGGGATGCCGCGGTTGCGGCCGCCATTCCCTGCGATCGCTGGCCTGTACGCAAAGCCCACGATCGTGAACAACGTCGAGACCATCTCGACCGTGCCGCACATCATGGAAATGGGTGGCGCCGAATACGCCAAGCTCGGTGTGGGCAAATCCACGGGCACACGCATTTTCTCGGTGTCTGGGCACGTCAACAAGCCCGGCAACTATGAAGTCGAACTTGGGATGACGTTCCGGCAACTCATTGACGAACTCGCCGGCGGTGTGCGCAACGGTGGACGCGTGAAGTTCTTCATCCCCGGCGGAGCATCCTCGCAATGGCTTATCGGTTCCGACGAGCACCTCGATGCACCGCTTGACATGGACTTCGTGCAGCAAAACTTCGGCGTCATGCTCGGCTCCGGTGCCGTCATGGTCTACGACCAAACGACAAACCCAGTGTTGGTCGCGTGGCGCCTCGCCAAGTTCTTTGCGCACGAGTCATGTGGCAAGTGCACGCCGTGTCGTGAGGGCACGGGCTGGCTCGAAAAAGTCTTGTACCGCATGGCGCACGGTTTGGGGCGCCCCGAAGATCTCGACATGTTGCTCGATGTCGGCGACAACATCAGTCCGGGCCTGAACGCGCCGTTTAGCCAGACCACGATTTGTCCGCTCGGACCGAGTTCGGTGTCGGCGGTCGTGAGCCTCAACAAGTTCTTCCGTGAGGAAGTCATTGCCATGTGCACGAACAACACCGCGGGAGCGGGCGTATGACGATGCACGACGCTCCGGTATCGACGACCGTGAAGCTCACCATCGATGGCAAAGAAGTCGAAGCTGCGCCCGGGACGCTGTTGATCAAAGCGGCCCAGGACGCAGGCATTTTCATTCCGCGGTTTTGTTGGCACGAGCGCATGACGCCGGTAGGCATGTGTCGCATGTGCTTGGTCGAGATCGAAGGTGTGCGCGGACTTCCGCCGGCGTGCACCACGCCGGTTGCCGACGGCATGGTCGTGCACCTCCAACAAGAGAATGTCGAAAAGGCACAAGACGGTGTTCTCGAGTTCTTGTTGATCAACCATCCGCTCGATTGCCCCGTGTGCGATCGCGGTGGCGAATGCCCACTGCAGGACCAAACGTTGGCTTTTGGTCCGGGCGAATCCCGCTTTGTCGAGGAGAAGCGTCACTTCGAGAAGCCGATTCCGATTTCCGATCTCGTGATGCTCGATCGCGAGCGCTGCATTCAGTGCGCGCGCTGTACCCGCTTCGCTGATGAAATCGCTGGTGATCCGCTCATCACGTTCGTTGAGCGCGGTGGGCATACGCAGGTGCTGACGTTCCCCGACGATCCCTTCGTGTCGTACTTCTCCGGGAACACGGTGCAGATCTGTCCGGTGGGCGCACTCACCGCGAAGCCCTATCGCTTCAAGGCGCGGCCGTGGGACCTCCAGACCAGTGAGACGTCCTGCCAGACCTGTGCAGTGAATTGTCGCGGCGCAGTCCAGTCCACCACCAATGAAGTTGTGCGCTTCCTCGGTGTTGACTCCGAACCTGTGAACCACGGCTGGTTGTGCGACAAGGGGCGCTTCGGGTACGAGTATCTGCGCGCGCCGGAGCGCATCAGCGAACCAATGTTGCGCGACGGTGACGGCTGGAAATCAGTGTCGTGGCCCGAGGCATTCGACGCGGCGGCCGCGGGTCTACAGCGCGCAATCGAATTGCACGGTCCGCAAAGCGTCGCGGTGTTGGGAGGTGCGCGCGGAAACAATGAGAGCGCGTACACACTTGCGCGTTTCACACGCGCCGTACTGGGTACCGACAACATCGACGCGCAATTGGGCGACGGACTTCCGGCCGAAGCGGTGCTGGGACTCCCCGGTGCTGCTATTGCTGATCTCGACTCGGCCGCGGCAATCGTGCTGTGCGGGCCGGACCTCAAAGAAGAACTCCCCGTCCTTGCATTGCGCGTGCGTCGTGCGGCGGAAGAGCTGGGAGTGCCGCTTATCGATTTGGGTGCGCGCGATACCGGTCTAACTCGATCGGCGCACGCGGTCATTCGCACTGCGCCGGGCGCGCTCGGCACGGTTGGCGAGCAGCTTGCTGCCGCGATCGGCGGGACGCGATCCGGTGATGCCGAAATTGATGCGGCTGCAACACTGCTCGAAGGGCGTAGCGGCAACATCGTGATGGTGTTGGGTCGGCCCTCCCTTGCCGAATCGGTGGACGGCGCACTCGCGGCAGCGAGTGCTTTCCATGCGCTTGGTCGAACCACATTCCTCAGTGCCTTGCGCCGCGGCAACGTGCGCGGGGCACTTGAGTGTGGTTGTGCGCCGGGGGTGCTGCCGGGACGAGTCAGCCTCGAAGCCGGACGCACGCATTTCAGTGCAGCATGGGGAACACTCCCAAGCGCACGCGGCCTCGATGCGCGCGGCATTCTTGAAGCCGCCCGCGACGGACGGGTTCATGCGCTGGTACTTGTTGGCGCCGATCCGCTCGCCGATTTCCCTGATCGGACGTTGGCGCGTGAAGCGCTCGATGCAGTGGGCTTTGTCGTTGCGCTCGACGCATTCCAAAGTGATTCGTTGCGGCGTGCCGATGTTCTGCTCCCAACTGCAATGTGGAGTGAGCGCGCCGGAACCACTACCAACCTCGAGGGTCGCGTCCAGCGACTCGCCGCACGCGTGACCGCTCCTGGGGTGGCGATGGATGACTGGCGCATCCTCGGAGAACTCGCGCTGCGCTTCGGTCACGATTTCGATTTCGCCACGATCGAAGAAATTCAGACCGAACTTGCACAGTGTGCGCCGGCATTTGCCGGGGCAACGCCGGCACTGTTGGCGCGTGCCCAAGACGGTGTTCGCCTTCCGGTGGCGGACTACCGCGATGACATCGTGTTCACCTCGGGCGTGGGATTTGTCCCCGAGTTCTCGTGGGAGCCCATTCGGCCGGGAACAAACTTCGATGGTGTCGTACCTGCGACCGACCTCGAAGACCAACCAGTATCCGCGCCCAACGTTGCGATGATCAAATGGTCCGACGTCGCCGCAAATACCTCCGTCCCGCCGGCGGATGCGTATGCGCTGCGGTTGATCTCGGGTCGTTCGCTCTATGACACCGGTCGCATCACCGCATCGGGAGCATCCATTGCCGGGTTGGCGCCAGGTGCTCGTCTGCAGATCAATCCCACGGACGCCGCGCGCCTCGGGGTGAGTGACGGCGACACGGTACGGGTCGCTTCGCCGCAGACCGCGCTCACGTTGCCTATTGCACTGGATCCGGCAACCGTCGCAGGGACGGCGTTCATGTTCTTCACGCCGGGGGGAATCGGCGCGGCCGATCTCATTGATTGTGCGGCGCCGGTGACCGAGCTTCGGATCGAGACGGTACGCGCATGATGTTGGCGAGTTCTGACCCGTTGTTCGGCGGCAGCATCGACCTCACGGTCGTGCTCATCGTCATTGTCAAGACGCTCATTGTCTTTGCGGTGTTACTTGTTTCGGTGATGTTTTACGTATGGTTCATGCGCAAGGTCATTGCCGACATGCAAAACCGCGTTGGACCGGATCGCGCCGGCCCCTTCGGTGTCTTCCAAACGTTTGCCGACGGCGTGAAGCTGTTCTTTAAAGAACAATCGATCCCGGACAGCGCCGATAAGCCCGTGTTCCGGCTCGCGCCGTATCTCGCAATCATGCCGGCCTTCCTCGCATTTTCGATCATCCCCATTGGGGGCTTGGTTTCCGTTGCCGGGCACAAGACCTATCTGCAGCTCGCCGAATTACCGGTCGGCGTGTTGTGGCTGCTCGCAATGTCGGGCATCGGCGTATACGGCGTCATGCTCGCCGGATGGGCATCGGGTTCGAAGTACCCATTGCTTGGTTCGGTGCGCGCCTCGGCGCAGCTGTTGAGTTACGAAGCCACGTTCGGGCTTGCGATCATCGGCGTCTTGGTGTGGTCCGGAACGCTTTCCACGCGCGGCATCGTGTTGCAGCAAGCGGGCGTTGGCCCGGGGCACGTCGGCGCGCTGTGGTCGGGCTGGGGAAGCATCGGCAACTGGTTCGTGTGGTCGGCGCTGGTGGCGTTTGTGTTGTTCCTTATCGCTGCGGTCGCCGAGACCAATCACCCGCCCTTCGATTTGGTCGAAGCCGAGCAGGAACTCGTCGGTGGCTTCCACACCGAGTACACCGGCATTCGCTTCGCCATCTTCTTTCTGGCCGAGTTCATGAACGTCATCACGATGTCGGCGATCGCCGTCACATTGTTCTTGGGCGGCCCGTCTGGCCCGGCGATCCCGGGACTTGCTGCACAAGGTGTTGTCAACGCTTGGATCATGCCGGTGGTGTATTTCACTGCCAAGTTGCTGGTGTTGCTGTTCTGCACGGTGTGGCTGCGCGCGGCGCTGCCGCGCTTGCGTTACGACCGCCTCATGAACTTCGGTTGGAAATACCTCATCGAAATCGCGTTCTTGTGGGTCATGGTGTCGGCGGTTATCCGCTTCTCGCAGGAAGCGAACTGGGACTTCGTTGGTGGTAGCACGGCGTTTACGTCGATTGTTGTTGCGGCGATGGCGGCCGCCGGCGCCGGACTCGTGTACCTGATTCTGTGGGTGTGCATGCCGAGCGCGGATGTCGGGGACTTTGATCCCGTGGGCGTTGCGCGTGACCTCGCACCGCGAGGTGAGCAGTAATGGGTCGTTTCACCGGCTTCAAAATCACGTTCGCGCAGATGTTCCGTCGGCGTGTCACGACCTCGTATCCCGAGGTCAAGCGGCCCAAGCCCGAACGCTTTCACGGTCGTCACGTCCTCAATCGCTACGAGGACGGCATGGAAAAGTGCATTGGATGCGAGCTGTGCGCTGGCGTATGCCCCGCAAAGTGCATCTATGTGCGCGGCGCAGACAACCCGACCGACGCGCCGGTGTCTCCCGGTGAGCGGTACGGCTTCGTGTACGAGATCAACTACTTGCGGTGCATCCACTGCGATATGTGCGTCGAGGCGTGTCCCACCGAAGCAATTACCGAGACGAAACTCTTCGAGTTCTCGTTCACCAATCGCGAAGACGCCATCTACACCAAATCCGAGCTTGTCGTGGACGACGAGGGACGGGCTCGCCGTCAGCCGTGGGAACTCTGGCTCGGCGGCGAAGACGATCACACCAGTGCGTGGATGCGCGCCACGGCGCCGGCCGGTAATGCGGCGTACGAAGGGCGCATCGGCTGGTCCGGTGAACTGGGATTCGGCGTGCGCGCCCCCGAAGGCGGTCAGACCTTGTCCGCCGACGAAGGTGCGTCCGAGGAGTTCATCGAAACAACGATTCCGGGAGGTCGACCCGGCTACGTCCACACCCCCGGTGCACACAACCCAGAGGATGTCCATTGATCACGGTCATTCTGTTCTTCGTTACCGCAGCGATTGTTCTGGTCGGTGCGCTCGGCGTCATCCTCGCCCGAAACCCCGTGCACTCGGCGCTGTTCTTGGTGCAAGCGCTCGTCGGCATGGCGGTGTTTTTTGTGATGCAGGACGCGCAGCTCGTCGCGGCAGTGCAGATCATCGTGTATGCGTCCGCCGTCGTAGTGTTGTTTCTCTTCGTTATCACGTTGTTGGGTGTCGACAAGCGCGAGACGATGCGGGAACCGTTGGAGTTCCAACGTCCGCTGGCGATTGGTCTTGGGTTGTTGCTGATCGTGGAGATCATTGCGGTCTCTGGCGTTGCGTGGACCCATGGCCCGGCGTGTGCCGCCGGCACCGCCTGCTCATTGTCGTCGCCGCAGTACGGCAACATCGAAGTCGTTGCGCAGAGCATCTTTACGAGTTACGTGTGGCCCTTCGAACTCGTTGCCGCATTGCTGGTGATCGCGGTCGTCGGTGCGGTTGTTCTGGCCCGGCGTACGCCGGTGGATGACGAGCTCGCGCTCGAAGCCGAGCACATGGTGGTCGTCGATCCGAACCCGCCAACAGAGGTGAACTCATGACCATTACGGCGAATTACTACCTCGTCGTCGCCCTGTTGATATTCACGATCGGCGCAGTCGGACTGCTCGTGCGTCGCAACACCATTGTCATGTTCATGTGCGTAGAGCTCATGCTCAACGCCGCGAACCTCACATTCGTCACGTACTCGAATGTGCTCAACGATGTCACCGGCCAGACTGCGGTGTTCTTCGTATTGGTTGTTGCGGCGGCCGAAGTCGCCGTCGGGCTCGCAATTATCGTTTCGATTTTCCGTCGTCGCCGCGGCGTTACCGCCGACGATGTAGATCTGCTGAAGGGCTAGGGAACACAGTGAATTCCACGGGGGGATGGGTATGAGCGCGCATGACGTGCTCAATGGCGCGTGGATTGTTCCGGCGCTTCCGTTCGCGGGCGCAGTGATCCTGCTCTTGATCGGCAAGCGTATGCGTGAACCGTGGGCCGGCGTTCTCGCAACCCTGATGATGGGGCTGTCGTTCGTATACGCCGTTGCAATGTTCTTTTCGCTGCGGAGCCTGCCGGCCGAAGAACGACTGGGTAATGTCCACACGCTCTTCACTTGGATCGCGGCGGGACGCTTTGAGGTGTCGTTCGGGACGCTCGTTGACCCGCTCTCAATGGCGTTTGTGTTGTTCATCAGCGGGATTGCCACCCTCATCCACCTGTACTCCATCGGGTACATGCACGGCGATCCCCGCTTCAGCCGATTCTTCGCGTATCTCAACTTGTTCGCCGCGTCGATGCTGGTGCTCGTGCTCGGCTCGAGCTACCTCACTACGTTCCTCGGCTGGGAAGGTGTGGGCTTGTGCTCGTACCTCCTCATTTCGTTTTGGTTTGAACGCACAGCAGCCGCAGTTGGAGGCAAGAAAGCGTTTGTGACCAACCGCGTTGGTGACTTCGGCGTCATGTTGGCGATGTTCCTGATCTTCGGAACAATCGGCAGCCTTGATTACGTGCAGGTCAACCAAGCTGCAGGCACGCTTGCTGCCGGTACTGCAACGGCAATTGCGTTGTTGCTGTTCTTGGGTGCGGCCGGAAAGAGCGCACAGTTCCCAATGCACATCTGGTTGCCGGACGCCATGGAAGGTCCGACCCCGGTGTCGGCACTGATTCACGCCGCCACGATGGTGACCGCAGGCGTGTATCTCATCGCACGGGCGGCGCCCATCGTGTCGCAAAGTGGTGGTACTGCCGGGACGGTCATTGCGCTCGTCGGTGCTGGTACTGCGTTGTACGCCGCAACCGCAGCGTTGGTGCAAAACGACATCAAGCGCGTCCTTGCGTATTCCACCGTAAGCCAGCTTGGGTTCATGTTCCTCGCGTTGGGTGTTGGTGCATTCGCCGCTGCGATCTTCCATGTCATTACGCACGCGTTCTTCAAGGCGACGTTGTTCCTTGGTTCGGGTTCGGTAATTCACGAGAGTGCCGAAAACCAGGACATCCGCACGATGGGTGGGATGCGCAAGTACCTGCCCATCACATCGTTTGCATTCATCGTGGCGTGGCTCGCCATCGCCGGCGTCCCCCCGTTCTCGGGGTTTTGGTCGAAAGACGAAATCCTCGGCAAAGCCTTTGCCGTTGGCGGCTGGGAGGGGTACCTCGTTTGGGGGGTGGGGCTGCTCGCCGCGCTGCTCACTGCGTTCTACATGTCGCGCGAAACATTGTTGGTGTTCTTCGGAAACGAGCGGTTCCGTGCGCCAGCGGACGCGCACCCGCACCCGCATGATCCGACCGCAACATTTACGGTTGGTCCCGACGATCCGCCGCACCCGCCGGCGCTGGCGCACGATCCGCACGAGACACCACCCACGATGTGGATTCCCGTGTTGGTCCTCGGTGTCCTTGCGATCATCGGCGGAGTGTTGGCATTGCCGTTCCATGGTCTGGAGTTCTTGACCGAGTGGCTTGAACCGGTCTTTGCCTACCCGGGCGCACCGGAGATTCCGCACGAAGCTCCGGCGGTGCTCATCGGTCTGGCCGTGGTCGCAGTGGTGATCGCCGCAACCGGCATCGCAATGGCCACCAAGTTGTATCGCAAGGGCCTGGTGACACCGGACGGCGATCCGCTCCCGAAAGCGCTCGGTCATGGGCCCACGCGATTCCTCGCACACGCGTGGTACATCGATGACGCCGTTGCGCGCGTCGTCGGCGGACCGTTGCGCGCAGTTGCAACGTGGACCGCTGACGTATTCGATCAGCGCATCATCGACGGCGCCGTGAACGGCGTCGGTTGGTTATTCCGTACCGGCGGCGAAGGACTTCGCCGCGTACAGACCGGTCGTCTTCGTCAGTACGCGCTGTGGATCATGATCGGGGTCGTGGTGATCGTCAGCTATCTCGTGGTGCGCTTCGGCGATCTTTCGGAGCGGTTCGGACAATGAACGGCTTCCCGATTCTCACGGCACTCATCCTCACGCCCGCAGCCGGCGCAGTGCTCGCGCTGTGCATGCCGAACCGTCGACCCGATGTAGTTCGGGCGTTGGGGTACGCGTTCACTGTCGCGGCGGCCGGCTTGTCGTTCGCACTGTTGTGGCAATTCAATCCGCACTCCGGCGCGTTCCAGTTCACCGAGTCGGCATCCTGGATTCCCGCACTGGGGATTCGCTGGCAGCTTGGGGTGGATGGCCTGAGCTTGTTCATGGTGGTACTTACCGGATTGCTCTTTCCCATCGGGCTGCTCGCTTCCCACAAGATTGAATCCCCCAAAGCGTTCATCGTGTGGATGCTGATCTTGGAAAGCGCCGTCATGGGCGTGTTCCTTGGGCTTGATCTCATTGTGTTCTTCTTGTTCTTCGAGATCGTGTTGGTCCCGATGTATTTCATCATCGGCAAATGGGGCCATGGTCGACGGGTCTACGCGGCGCTGAAGTTCTTTGTCTTCACGATGGCGGGATCGGCGTTCTTGTTCGTCGGAATCCTGGCGGTTGCGTTCTTGCATCAATCGGCGACCGGCACGCTGACCTTTGATTACGTGGCGCTTGCGAAGTGGGCACCGAATGGGTTAGCGACTGCAACTGCGGCATGGTTGTTCTTCGCGTTCGGGGTGGCGTTCGCTGTCAAAGTCCCGCTGTTCCCGCTACACACGTGGCTTCCGGATGCGCACACCGAAGCACCGACCGCCGGCTCGGTCATCCTGGCCGGCGTGCTGCTGAAGATGGGAACGTACGGATTCTTGCGCTTCTCGTTGGGGTTGTTCCCGGGCGCATCGGCGCGGTTCGCTTGGGTGTTCCTCGTGCTTGCAACGATTGGCATCATCTACGGCGCCGTAGTTGCGACAATGCAACCGGACCTCAAGCGTTTGATTGCGTACTCCTCGATTGCCCACCTGGGTTTCGTGGTCCTGGGCATCTTCGCCATCACCGTCATCGGTATCGAAGGTGGCGTGTTCACAATGGTCAGTCACGGCCTCACCACCGGAGCACTGTTCTTATTGGTCGGCATGCTCTACGACCGTCGCCACACTCGCTTGATTTCCGCGTTTCGCGGAATATGGAAAGCAACACCGCTGCTCGGTGGCCTGTTCTTGATCGCCGTATTTGCGTCCATCGGTTTGCCGGGCTTCTCGGGATTCGTGGGCGAGTTCCTCGCGTTGCTCGGAACCTTCCTGGTGCATCGCCCGTACGCCATCGTTTCGTCGGTCGGCGTGATTCTTGCGGCGCTGTATTTGTTGTGGGCCTTTCAACGCTCATTTACCGGGGTGCCCGACGAAGCAACCGCAGCGATGCCCGAAATCAATTGGCGCGAGCTGGCGTGTGTTGTGCCGTTGCTTGCGTTGAGCTTCTTTCTCGGGGTGTATCCGAAGCCGATGTTGTCGCGCATCGAACCCAGTGCGGCTTGTGTTGTTGCCCACGTGGAAGCGAATTCGGACTACGTCCAACCCGAACGCGCGGGTGCCGAGACCCCGGACGATTGCCCGCTGAGTAAGGGAACGCGATGACGATGCTGCTCGCGATTCAAGACCCGATCGCCACCGGTTCGCTGCACTATCTGCCGGCAATTCTTCCGGTGGTCATGCTGGTGCTCGGCGCTACGGTCATCGTGCTGTTGCGATCGATGTCGCACGGTGAATCATGGGCCAACCCGGTTGCAATGTGGATCGCAATCGCATCGGTGTTCGGCGCGGCTGGCGGTCTCGTTGTGCAGTGGCAAGAAACGTCGCCGAACAAAGGCGGCAGCTACATCGCATTTTCCGGCACTGTTGTCGTCGATCGGTTTGCGGTGTATCTCGGCGTGCTCGTATGCGTTGCGCTGCTGTTGGTGTTGTTGCTTTCTACGGCGTTCTTGTTGCGGCCCGGTGTCGCCACGAGCGAGTACCTCGCGCTGATGTTGCTGTCGGGTGCAGGCATGATTGCCATGACGACCGCCAACGATCTGCTCGTCGTGTTCGTGGCGCTCGAATTGCTTTCGATTCCGCTGTACGTGCTGGCAGCATTCGATCGCCGCCGGCGCGAATCACAAGAGGCAGGCCTGAAGTATTTCGTTTTGGGTGCGTTTGCATCGGCGGTGTTTCTCTACGGTGCGGCGCTCGTCTACGGCACAACCGGCACGACGCGGATCGTCACTTCAGAGGGTCCTTCCATCGCGACGTACTTTGCGAACCCCCTCGGACACGCGCCGACGCTGTTCTTGATCGGTGCGTTGCTGATCGTGGTGGGTTTTGCGTTCAAGGTGGCGGCGGCACCGTTCCACATGTGGACACCGGACGTGTACCAAGGCGCGCCGACTCCGGTCACAGCATTTATGGCGTCGGCCACCAAGGTCGCTGGGTTTGCAGCGTTGATCCGTCTCCTTGCCATTGCGTTCCAGACCTCGACTCCGGTGTGGCAACCCGTGGTGTGGGTGCTTGCGGTGTTGTCCTTGGCGGTCGGATCTATCGCGGCGCTGGTGCAATCCGATGTCAAGCGGATCCTGGCGTACTCCTCGATTGCGAACGCGGGATACATCTTGATCGGGGTGTCGACCGGGACCAGCCAAGGGCTCCAAGCGGCGCTGGTCTATCTGGCGATTTATACCGTGATGATCATTGGCGCGTTCGCCACAATTTCTTGGGTCAGCGGCACCGATGAGCGCAGTGGACTCGACCAGTACCGCGGGCTGGCACGCCGTCATCCAATCGTTGCCGGCTTCTTGGCGTTCTTCGTGCTGGCGCAAGCCGGTGTCCCCTTCACGGCCGGCTTTATCGCCAAGTTCGGGGTATTTGCTGCGGCAGTGAACACGCAGATCTATTGGCTTGCAATCGTCGGGATGTTGGCCGCAGCCGTCGCCGCTTTTTATTACCTGCGCATCGTGGTGCAGATGTACATGTCCGAAGACGAGCACGACGTCACCCTGGAAGAGCCTCCCGTGCTCGTGCGTTGGACGACCGGCGCAGTTATGGTTGTCTGCGCAGGCCTGGTCCTTGCCGTGGGGGTTTTCCCGCAGTGGCTGGTGCATCTCGCTGCCGACGCGATCGCGAAGTTCTCATGAGCGCACAAAGGAACAATCCTGAGGCGGCGATCGAGGGCAGACCTATACTGCGCCCGCTTGTAACGCAGGGAGAGCGTTCGTGACCCTCAACGATTGGACGGCCCCGACTGCACTCGCAACGTCGGCGCTTACTGAGTACTACCGCAACTACGTCGCGGTAGCAGTCTTTATGGCTGCGGCGATTGCGCTCGTCGTCATTATGTTGGGCGTCGGTAGCTTGTTGCGTCCGAACCACCCCGAAGCACAGAAGTACATTGCGTACGAGTCGGGCTCTGACCCGGTCGGGAGTTTCGGGCAGTCGAACGTTCGGTACTACGTCTACGCACTGCTCTTTGTGATCTTTGACGTTGAAGCCGTGTTCATCTTGCCGTGGGCCATCATCCTTGGCACAAACGCTTATGGGGTTCCGGCTCTCGGTACGTACGGTCTCGTCAGCATGACAGTCTTTGTTGCGCTGCTGGCGCTGGGCTTGGTGTACGCGTGGCGGAAAGGTGTGCTGCGATGGGCCTAGTCGAAAAAGGTCTCCTCTCCAAAAAGCCGGTCAAGCCGGTGACGTGGCTCCTCAACTACAGCCGCAAGTACTCGCTGTGGATGTTCCAGTGGGGATTGGCATGTTGCGCAATCGAAATGGGCGCAGCGTTGGCCAGCCCGCGATACGACATGATGCGGATCGGAGTCATCCCGTTCCCGGCCAGCCCGCGCCAAGCCGACCTGATGGTGGTTTCGGGCACCGTGACCGACAAAATGGCGCCGGCAATTCTGCGGTTGTACGAGCAGATGCCGGACCCGAAGTACGTCATCAGTATGGGGAGCTGCGCGAACTGCGGCGGCCCGTACTGGGACTCGTACTCGGTCACCAAAGGTATCGATCAGATCTTGCCCGTTGATGTGTACATCCCCGGATGTCCGCCGCGTCCTGAAGCCTTGATCCAAGGCGTGACGCTGTTGCAGGAGCGCATCCAAAACGAAGGTATCGGTAACGACGGGCTTGCTCGTCGTTGGCGCGGGGAGCCGATCGTCGTTGGCTGATGATGAGGTGACTCCCGCAACCGAAAACGCACCGGTGGGCGTTGCACTCGACGATACCGAGGCGATCCTCTTGGCGCGTCTCGAAGCCGAGCTCGGCGCCGACGCAATCCTCGAACATGCCGACGTATTCGGCACCTTATGTGTGCGCGTTGCCGCGGACCGATGGGCGGATGTCGCCAACGTCGCGCGTCACGCGCTCGAATGCGACTACTTGAGTTTTGTGAGCGGCATTGACTGGATGCCGGCGCCCAAAGAGTCAGACGACGAAGGCGACACCTCGACGCCCGCGCAGCCAACCGAGATGACCTTTGGTGCTGCGGGTTCTGCCGGGCGCTTTCAAGTATTCGCCCACGTTGAGTCCACTTCGGAGCATTGGGGCGTCACGCTCAAAGCCGACGTGAGCGAGACCCAACCCACGATTGCATCGTGGGTGAGCGTGTACCCCGGCGCCGATTGGCACGAGCGCGAAACCTGGGAGATGTACGGAATCGTGTTTTCTGGGCACCCGGCGTTGCGGCATCTGTACCTGCCCGGCGAATTCGAAGGACATCCGTTGCGTAAGGACTTCCCGTTGCTCGCTCGCGTGGTCAAGCCCTGGCCGGGACTGGTTGACGTGGAGCCGATGCCCGGCGAAGCAGGTGGTGACGAGTGACGACGACTGGCGAACAGTTCGAAATCCCTGCAGGGGCACTGCGTCACTTGGCCGACGCACAAATCAACGTCGAGCTCGACACCGGCGACATGATTCTGAACCTTGGGCCACAACACCCGGCGACGCACGGAACGTTGCGCCTGGTAGTGCGCCTCGACGGTGAGCGCGTCATTTCTGCCGATCCAGTCATCGGGTACATGCACCGCGGCTACGAGAAACTCACCGAGTTCCGCACGTACCCGCAAGTCACGACGTTGATCAATCGCATCGACTGGCTGTCGAGTTTCGCCAACGAAGTCCCGTTTATCGATGCTGCCGAACAACTCATGGGGATCGAAGCGCCGGATCGTGCGGTGTACATCCGCACGATTCTCACGGAGCTCTCGCGCATTGCCACGTTCTTGTTGTTCCTCGGCGAAATGGGACTCCAGATCGGCGCAATTACACCAGCCTTCTACGGGTTCCGCGACCGCGAATACGTCTTGAACCTCATCGAGGCTGCCACCGGTGGTCGGTTCCACCCCAACTTCAACCGAATCGGTGGACTCAAGGAAGACCTGCCGTGGGGCTGGATTGCCGAGACGCGCGAAGCGATGAAGGTGGTGTTCGAATCCTGCGACACCTTCGAGAAATTGGTCGTTGGCAACGAGATCTTTGCGACGCGCACCAAGTCCATCGGAATCATCCCGGGCGACTTGGGCGCCGAGTACGGCGTGTCCGGCTCGAACTTGCGTGCGTCGGGTGTCGATTGGGATCTCCGTCGTGACGGCAAGCCGTACCTCGCCTATCGCGATCTTGACTTCAAGGTGCACACGCACACGGACGGCGACTCGTTTGCGCGCTATATCGTTCGTCTCGAAGAAACGCGCGAGTCGGCCAAGATGGTGCTGCAACTGCTCGATAAGTTGCCGGCTGGCCCGGTGATGGCAAAGGTGCCGCGCATCATCAAAGTCCCCGAAGGCGAGGTTTGGGTCGAGACCGAAAACCCGCTCGGCCAAATGGGGTACTACGTGATCTCCAAGGGCGGCACTGGTCCGTTCCGCGTCAAGATCCGCTCGGCATCCTTTAGCAACGTGTCAATTCTGCCGTGGTTGTTGCGCGGTGCGTACGTGCCCGACGTCATTACGATCCTCGGTTCGCTGTACTTCATCCTCGGAGACATTGACCGATGATCTTGGCAACCAGTCTTCCGTGGGGCGCGCTGCTCGGTATTAAGACGGTCGTGATCCTGGCGATCATTCCGGCCGGCGCGCTCATCCTCGGCTACGTCTTTTTGCTCAAGATGATGAGCCACATGCAGAGCCGACTCGGTCCGATGGACCCGGGTGGATTCCACGGTTGGTACCAGCTCATTGGCGACGGACTGAAGTTCGTCCAAAAAGAAGACATCATCCCGGCCAAGGCAGATCGGCGCGTGTTTGCGCTTGCACCGGCCGTCGTGGTGATTTCGACGTTCCTGATCTTTGTCGTCATTCCGGTGGGCCCGGACCTCGTTGTCGCGAATCTTGACGTTGGCATTTTCTATGCGTTGGCCGTGTCGAGCCTCTCCGTCATCGGCGTCTTGATGGCGGGCTGGGCAAGTGCCAACAAGTTCGCGCTCCTCGGCTCGATCCGCGCCGCGGCGCAGCTCATTGCCTACGAACTTCCGCTCCTGCTGGCGGTCGTCGCTGTCGCGATCCAGGCGGGTTCGCTGAACTTGCAACAGATCGTGCTGGCGCAGCAAAACGGAAGCATTTTCGGTTGGGGCGGGATCGGTAACCCGTTCATCCTCACGCAGATCCTTGGCTTCTTGATCTTTTTGATCGCGGCCCAGGCCGAACTCACGCAGACTCCGTTCGACATGCCAGTCGCCGAAAGCGAGCTCGTCGCCGGCTACATGGTGGAGTACACCGGTTTTCGATTCCTGTTCTTCTTCATCGGCGAATTCGGAACCGCGTTCGCGTTTGCTGCTATTGCGGCGACCCTCTACCTGGGCGGTTGGTCTGTACCGTGGGTGCACGGCGACTTGGCCAACTGGCTCGGACCGATTGTGTTGTTTGCGAAGTTGATGTTGGTGGCGTTCCTGATCTTCTGGGTGCGCTTCACCTATCCACGGCTTCGGGAAGACCAACTCCAAGCGTTGGCCTGGAAAGTGCTTATCCCGCTCGCGCTCATCAATATCTTGGTGACCGGCTTGTTCAAGGTGCTCGTCTGATGGCAAAGCTTCCCGGACTCATCGGTGGCCTCGGCGTCACGTTTAAAACGATGCTGAAAGGCGCAGTCACCGTGCAATATCCGCACGAGAAAGAAGCGCCGCCGACGCGTGCGCGCGGCGTTATCGCGCTCAAAGAAGAAAACTGTACGGCGTGCATGTTGTGTTCACGTAGTTGTCCCGACTGGTGCATCTACATCGAGGGGCACAAAGAAAAGCGTCCGCCCCGTCGCGAAGGTGGACGGGAGCGCACGGTCAGCATTCTCGATCGTTTCGACATCGACTACGCCCTGTGCATGTATTGCGGTATCTGTGTCGAGGTCTGCCCATTCGATGCGCTGTTCTGGAGCCCCGAATACGAGTATTCCGAGCCACGTATCGCGGACCTGCTCCACAACATGGATCGTTTAGGCGAGTGGATGGAAACCGTCCCGGTACCGGAACCCCTCGAAGTGGGGGCCGAAGTGAAAGGAAAAAAGTAGGTGATCGCGCAACAGGTCGCCTTCTGGATCATTGCCGTCGCCATGGCCGGCGCTGCCATTGGTGTGGTGCGCTCGCAGAACGTTGTGCACGCCGCGCTGTACCTCGTGGCGGTGCTTGCCGGTTCAGCGGCCCAGTTTTTGCTGCTTGCCGCTGAGTTCGTCGCTTGGGTGCAGGTCATTGTCTATATCGGCGCGGTCGTGGTGCTCTTTTTGTTCGGAATCATGCTCACGCGTGCACCGATGCGGGCTGCGGGGGACGTCGACTACCCGCGGCGCTGGCCGGCCTTCTTGGCGGGCGTCTTCGTGTTCGCAATCTTTTCTGCGCTCACGATTCATGCGTTTGGAGCCAAGAAGATTGCACTCAACGATTCGTTGCTCAACGTCGGTAACGCCGCCACCGTGGGCGGCAGTGTCTTTCGCAGCTACGTACTGCCGTTCGAAGTAGTTTCGATCCTTCTCCTCGCTGCGTTGGTAGGAGCCGTCGTGCTGGCCCGGAGAGACTGATGTATCTCAATTACCTCCTGATCCTGGCGGCGTTTTTGTTCTGCTGTGGCATCTATGGCGTGCTTGCCCGCCGTAATGGTGTGCTTGTGCTCATCAGCATCGAGCTGATGCTGAACGCGGTCAACCTCAACTTGATCGCATTCTCGGCATACAACAACGCGGTAGCCGGACAGGTCTTCGCGCTCTTTGTCATCACGATCGCGGCTGCCGAAGTCGGGGTTGGTCTTGCCATCGTGTTGCTGCTGTACCGCAACCTCCGTACCCCCGACCTTGGTCGGGCCGACCAACTGAAGGGCTGACGCATGCTCGACTACGCGTGGGTCATTCCCGTCATCCCGGCCGTTTCGTACGCGCTTATCTTGTTCTTCGGAAAGCGCATGCCCAAGAAGGGCAGCGAGCTCGGCATTCTTGCTGTCGGTAGCTCCTTTGTCCTGGCGTGTTGGACCGCTGTCGCGTGGATCCAACGGGTGGAGTCCTCGGAGGCGCACCCGTCGGCGATTGTCCACTCCACGACGTGGTTCACCTCCGGAATCATCAAGCTCAGCGTCGGCATTCAGATCGACGGTCTGGCCGTGATGATGCTCTTTGTCGTCACCCTGATCTCGTTGCTGGTGCACGTCTACTCCACGGCGTACATGAAAGGTGATGTCCGCTACACGCACTACTACGCAGCATTGAGTTTGTTCACTGCCTCGATGCTGTTGCTGGTGGTGGCCGACAACACCTTGATGCTCATGGTCGGCTGGGAACTCGTCGGGTTGTGCTCGTTCATGCTGATCGGACACTGGTGGGAAGAACAGCCCAACACGAACGCAGCGCTCAAGGCGTTTTTCACGACGCGCACCGGGGACATCGGGCTGTTGATCGGGGTTATTCTGACTGGCTTCTTGGTGCAAGCGGTCACCGGCACGTTCTCCTTCGGGATTCAACAGGTCAACGCGGCTGCACTGTCCCCGGAAGCAAGTCATACCCTCGTGCTGGTGTGCGCGTCCGCATTGTTTATCGGCGTGATTGGCAAGAGTGGTCAGTTCCCGCTGCACACCTGGTTGCCGGACGCCATGGCCGGTCCGACTCCGGTTTCCGCGCTAATTCATGCCGCCACCATGGTGGTTGCTGGTGTGTACTTGCTCGCTCGGATCTATGGCGTGTTTTGGTCAGGTTTCAACATCGAAAACGGCGGGATGAACGCCATCGCGATCATCGGTGCCATCACCATCGTGATTGGTGCGCTCCTTGCGTTCGTGCAGTCCGACATCAAAAAGGTGTTGGCCTACAGCACTATCAGTCAGCTCGGCTACATGGTGCTCGCGATGGGTGTGGGCGCGTGGTTGCCGGCACTGTTCCATCTCTTCACCCACGCGTTCTTTAAGGCCTTGCTGTTCCTTGGCGCTGGGTCGGTGAGCCACTCCGGTTCGCATCACAGTTTCGACATGAAAAAAGATATGGGCGGGTTGCGCAAATACATGCCGCAGACGTTCTGGACATTCATGATCGGTACTGCAGCGTTGATCGGGATCTTCCCGTTCGCCGGGTTCTTTTCCAAAGACGAAATCCTGGCCACCGCGGGACAAGGTGGCTACGAGATGTTCATGATCGTGGGTCTCGTCGGCGCATTTCTCACTGCGGCCTACATGACGCGGTGTGTGTATCTCACGTTCTTCGGTGAATACCGTGGACACCACCACCCGCACGAGTCGGAGAAGGCCATAACGATCCCGCTTTGGATCCTTGCGTTCTTCTCGGTCTTTGCTGGTTGGTTGCAGGCGACCTTCATTCACTTCGAGAAGTTCGGTGACTGGATCGAGCCCTTAAGCGAAGTCGACCTTAACGGCAAAATGGTCGCAGCGTTCCCCGAATTAGTGCACCCGCACTTCGAGCTCTGGCTGCCCGCAGTGGCATTGGTCGTAGGCGCAACGGCGATCGGGCTGATGTACCTCTACTACTGGCGCAACTTGGGTCCGCATGGGCTCACGCAGCGCAATGCGGTCGCTCGAGCCGGGTACACATTCCTCGAGAACAAGTACTACCTCGATGCGCTGTACACCGGAGTCATTGTGGGCGGGATCAAGGGCCCGATCGCTCGGTTGTCGTACTGGATCAACCAAAACGTCATCGATGCAGTACCAAACGGTGTGGGCAAGGCTTCCGTTGCCCTCGGTCGGTTCGCGTACGACGTGGTGGATCAAGAAGGCGTGGATGGTGTGGTGAATGGCCTGGCCACGGGGGCGGGTGGATTTGGTGGCGTGCTGCGCCGCCTGCAAACCGGACGAGTGCAGTGGTACGCACTCATGTTGTTCTTTGCTGTCGGGCTCATCAGCTTGGCAGTGGCGCTGTACGGATAGCGAGGGGATCTCCGAATGAACTGGTTCGATCACTGGGCACTTCCGCTGGCGGTGTTCTTGCCGTTGCTCGGTTTTGTCGCGGTCATGCTGTGGCCGAAAGCGGACGAGACGGGTACCAAGGCAGTCGCGCTGATCAGCACGCTCATCACGTTCGGTGTTGGGATCGCGCTGCTGTTCCGGTTCAACTACTCGTCGAGCGCATTGCAGTTCCACGTCGACAAAGAGTGGATCCCGGTCATCAACAGCCGATTCCACCTCGGTGTCGATGGGATCGCGCTGCCGTTGCTCATCCTCTCGATGTTCATCACGATTTTGGCGATCATCTACTCGTGGAACCACTTCCCCGAGCCGCACAATCCGAAAGCATTTCTTGGGCTGATCTTGTTGCTCGAGGTCGGGATGAACGGGACCTTCGTAGCCCAAGACCTCATCTTGTTCTTCATCTTCTTCGAGATCGTGTTGTTGCCGATGTTCTTCATGATCGGCGTCTGGGGTGGACCCAACCGCAAATACGCGTCGATCAAGTTCTTCTTGTTCACGCTGTTCGGTTCGGCGCTCATGCTCATCGGTTTCTTGGCGCTCTACTGGCAGTTCAATACGTTCGACATTCCGACGTTGGTCGCAAAGCACGGCGTCGGCCTCTCGCACATGGCGGAGTTGTTGATCTTCGGTGGTTTGGCGCTTGGGTTCGCAATCAAGGTGCCGATGTTCCCGTTCCACACCTGGTTGCCCGACGCCCACACGGAAGCACCGACCGTAGGCTCCGTCATCCTGGCAGCGGTCTTGCTGAAGCTCGGAACTTTCGGCTTTATTCGAATCGCGTTGCCGATCTTGCCCAATGCAGCCAAGGCCTACGCACCGTGGATAGCGCTCCTTGCAGTGATTGGCATCATCTACGGAGCGCTCTGTTGCCTTGCACAAAAAGATATGAAGCGACTCATCGCGTTCTCGTCAGTTGCGCACATGGGCTTTGTCATGCTGGGCATCGCGACGCTCACGGTGATCGGAATCAACGCCGCAATTTTTGGAATGGTTGCTCACGGTCTCATCACCGGCATGCTCTTTTTCCTCGCCGGATCGATCGCGGAGCGGTACGAAACTCGTGACATGGGTCGCCTCGGCGGCGTCATGAAGCAAGCGCCGCACCTTGGGTGGATCCTCGGGTTCTGTGCGATGGCCTCGCTCGGGTTGCCCGGACTCGCCGGGTTCTGGGGAGAGTTCCCTGCGATTCTTGCGGCCTACGACCCCATGGCCGGCATTTCGCAAACTGCATTCCGAACATTCATGGTCGTTGCTGCGGTCGGAACAGTGCTGGCCGCCGGGTATCTACTCTGGATGCTGCAGCGTGTTGCGTTCGGAAACCCGAAGGCCGAGTTCGAGCACGCGCACATCCACGACGTACACGGACCGGAATGGATTGCGTGGGTTCCGCTCCTCGCGCTGATCGTGGTCTTCGGTGTGTTTCCAAGTCTGTTGTTCAATATTTCGAATCCGGCTGTGTGCTCGTCGACCGCAGGCATCGCGAAGGCCATTGAAGTTCCGGCGGACGCAGTCCCGCAGTGCCCGAGTGGTGCGCAGGAGGCATCGGCACGATGAACCCTTCCGTCGACCTGCACGCGCTTGCACCCGAGATCGTTCTGACGGTCGGTCTCGTGGTGCTGCTGGTCGCCGACCTGCTCGCGCCCGAACGGCAACGGTGGCAGACCGCGCGTCTCGCGCCGTTCGTAGTTCTTGCTGCGCTCGTGCCGGTGCTCTCGCTGGCGCTCTCGGATCAACCGACCCGAGTGCTCTTCGACGGCGCCTTCGTTATCGACAACTATGCCCTGGTCTTCAAAGGGTTCTTTATTGTCGTTGCGTATCTCGCGTTATTGATGTCGGCGGACTACATCACCGAAGGCGACTATTACCAGGGCGAGTACTGGTTCTTGCTGGTTGCTGCGGTGCTGGGCCTGGTGGTCATGGCGTCGGCCCGTGATCTCATCTCGGTCTTCGTGGCCCTTGAGTTGATCTCGTTGCCGACGTTTGTGCTTGCCGGCTGGCGAAAGCACGATCCCAAGAGCAACGAAGCCGCAATGAAGTACTACCTCATCGGCGTTATGTCCTCGGCAGTGATGCTGTTCGGTATGTCGTACATCTTCGGTCTATCGGGAACGACAATGCTCTCGTCGATCGCCGAGTGGATGATGCGCACGCCGCTTTCCCCGTTGGCGTTGGTCGCAGTGTTCCTCACCTTGGTGGGTTTTGCATTCAAGGTGAGCGCGGTGCCGTTCCACTTCTGGGCACCCGACACCTACGAAGGTGCGCCCACCCCCGTCACGGCCTTCCTGTCGGTTGCCTCAAAGGCGGGCGGGTTCGTAGCGCTGCTCACCATAATCTACTTCGGGTTCTTTCCGGCGAGCGAAGTGTGGCAGCCGGTGGTTTGGTTCCTGGCAGCGGCTTCGATGTTCGTTGGCAACCTAACGGCGCTTCGGCAAACCAACGTCGTGCGCATGCTGGCGTACTCGTCGGTTGCCCAGGGCGGATTCATCTTGGCGCCGTTGGCAATTGCCGCAGAAGGTAACGCTTCGCGATCGGCGTTCGGTGCGGTCGTGACGTACTTGCTGATCTATGCCGTGATGAACCTTGGAGCATTTGCGGTGGTTATGGCGGTCGCGCGCCGTACCGGCTCGGGCGAGATCTCGAGTTACGCTGGACTCGGGAAGACCGGATCGTGGCTGGCCATCGCGATGTCGCTGTTCTTGTTCTCGCTTGCCGGGATTCCTCCGTTGGCCGGATGGTTTGCCAAGTTTGTGGTCCTGCGCGCGGTGGTCGAGGCGGACACCCCGTGGGCATACGTACTGGGTGTGGTCGTGGTCATCAACACCGTTATCGCGTTCGTGTACTACTCCGCAGTTGCTCGCCGCATGTGGTTCGACGAAGCGCCAGCGGCCGCCGAAACAGCGGACGGAAACGGTGGCGTTGCGGTGAAAACGCGGCCAACCTTGCGGACCAACACCCCACCTGCCCTCGCCGCCGTCATCGGCGTGTGCGCGATTGCAACTGTGGTCTTCGGCGTGTATCCCCAAGCGGTTGCCAAGCTGGGCGATATGGCTGCGCAAGTCGTCACTCGCGTGCTGTGAGCGACCTCGCGGCGCGTCTGCGCGACCGCATTCATCGCGAAGGCCCGATTCCGTTCGACGCGTACGTCGCCGCTGCGCTGTACGACCAGGACAGTGGATTCTTTGCCCGTGGTGGCGGTGCAGGTCGCGCGGGTCGCGACTTTCTGACGAGCCCCGAGACCGGCGAGTGTTTTGGGGCGTGTATTGCCCGGGCGCTCGATACGTGGTGGCGCGTTCTGGGTGAACCTGATCCGTATCTCGTTGTTGAAATCGGTGCGGGGCGCGGTGTGCTGGCGCGCAGCGTGTTGCGAGCGAACCCGCAGTGCACAACGGCGTTGCGCTACGTACTCGTCGAGCGCTCCGCCCACCTTCGCGAAGCGCAACGGCAACTGCTGTCGCTCGAAGATCCCGAACTCGTACTCGGCCCGGGGATGCGTGATGATCTCGATGAGGATCATTCCGTCATGAGTGTTCCGAGGAGCGGGCCGCTCGTGACTGCCGTCGATACCATTCCGGCGCTCCACGCCCGCGGTGTTGTGCTGGCGAATGAGTTGCTCGACAACTTGCCATTCCGGATTGCAACGACGCGTGATGGTGTCTGGAACGAGATTCGAGTCGGGTTCGATGCCCGGGCTGGATTTATCGAGATGCCGACGCCGCTTGACTGGTCGTCGGTGGATGCGGCGTTCCACGCGCTCCCCGATCCGCAGTCGGTCCCCGACGGCGCGCGCCTTCCGGTCCTCACCGCGTTGCGTCCGCTGTGGTCGGAACTCCACGCGTGTCTTCGCTCCGGCATCGTGGCGTGCATTGACTACGCCGAGTCCACGAAAACGTTGCTCGATCGAGGGGACGCTTGGTTGCGAACGTTTCGCGCGCATTGCCAAGGCACCGGTCCGTTGGAGACACCAGGCGCGCAGGACATCACGATTGACGTCCCGCTCGAAGCGTGGAACTCGGCGGTAGAAGCACACGGGTGGCGCAGCGCCGGAGCGCCCCGACAAGCAGAGTGGTTGCGCGCCTTGGGAATCGAGACACTGGCTGACGCAGCGGCGGAGTATTGGCGTGCGAACGCATCTGTCGGCGACTTGGCCGCGATTGCGGCGCGCAGCCGAGTCCACGAAGCCGCCGCCCTCACAGATCCAACTGGCCTTGGGGCCTATCGGGTGCTGCTGGCGCACACGCCCGATGTTTCCTTTTCGGGCATCGGCGCCTAGCTGCTCACGTACGGCGATGTGCCGGGTAGGGTGCAACGGCGCATCGAGTGAGGGGTCGTAGATGTCGGAAACCATCGAAGGGTTACTCGCCGAAGATCGTACGTTTGCTCCACCGACGGGATTTGATCCCGATGCCGCGACGCGCGACGCGCAGTGGTTCAGTGATGCTGGTGCCGATCGATTGCGATTCTGGGAAGACCAAGCGCATGGGTTGCACTGGAGTCGCGCGTGGGATGAGGTGTTGCGATGGGAACCGCCGTTTGCACAGTGGTTCGCTGGTGGGCGGCTGAACGCTTCGTACAACTGTCTTGATCGCCATGTGCTGGCCGGTCACGGAGAACAGGTGGCGTTCTTGTGGGAAGGGGAGCCCGGCGACGAGCGTCGGATCACCTACGCGGAACTTCTTGCGGAGGTATCGCGCGCAGCGAATGCGCTCGCAGAACTTGGAGTACAACGCGGCGATCGCGTCGCTATCTACATGGGTATGGTGCCCGAGCTGCCGATCACGATGCTTGCCTGCGCGCGCCTTGGCGCAGCGCACTCCGTGGTGTTTGGTGGATTCTCGGCTGATGCGTTGCGCGATCGGATTCACGACGCAGGCGCCAAAGTTTTAGTGACCTGTGACGGCGCGTGGCGGCGCGGCAGTGTGGTTCCGCTCAAAGCGATCGCCGACGACGCACTCACTGGGACCACGTCGATTGAACGCGTACTGGTGGTCGCGCGCACGAACAACGACGTTGCGATGGAAGTTGGCCGCGACGTGTGGTGGCACGACCTTGTGCCACCACAGGCGAGCGAACGTCCGGCCGTTGACTGCGACGCCGAGGACTTGCTGTACATCCTGTACACCAGCGGAACCACCGGGAAGCCCAAGGGCATCATGCACACCACCGGCGGTTACCTGACCCAGGTCGCCTTTTCCTTTCGCGCCGTGTTCAATCATCGGCCCGAAACCGACGTGTATTGGTGCACCGCCGACTGCGGTTGGGTCACCGGTCATTCGTACGTGGTGTATGGACCGTTAGCGAACCGCGCCACCGTCGTGTTGTACGAGGGCACACCGGACTATCCCGACAAGGATCGATTCTGGGCAGTCATCGAGAAGTACGGAGTGACCACGCTCTACACCGCGCCGACCGCCATTCGTACCTTCATGAAGTGGGGTGCCGAGTATCCCGAGCGTCACGATCTTTCGTCGTTACGGCTGCTCGGGAGCGTGGGCGAACCCATCAACCCTGAGGCGTGGATTTGGTACGCCGAACACATCGGCGGAAATCGTTGCCCAGTCGTTGATACGTGGTGGCAAACCGAAACGGGATCGATCATGATCAGCCCGCTCCCGGGGTCCACCGTATGCAAACCGGGCAGTGCAACATTCCCCCTTCCCGGAGTTTCCGCCAACGTGGTTGATGACGCTGGTGCGCCCGTTGGCGTACCGGGGGGTGGATTCCTCACGCTCACCGAACCGTGGCCTTCCATGCTGCGCGGCGTGTGGGGTGATCCGCAGCGTTATCGCGATACCTATTGGTCGCGCTTTTCGGGGCAGTACTTTGCCGGTGACGGTGCGAAGCGCGATGCCGACGGATATTTCTGGTTGCTGGGCCGCGTCGACGACATCATGTTGGTGTCGGGGCACAACATCTCGACGACCGAAGTCGAGTCCGCACTGGTCGAGCATCCTGCGGTTGCCGAAGCTGCAGTTGTCGGGAAGGCCGATGCAATGACCGGTCAGGCCATCGCTGCGTTCGTTATCTTGCGCGCCGGAACCACGGCAAGTGACGCGCTGGTCGAGGAACTTCGTAGCCATGTCGCGCAGAGTATTGGGCCTATTGCGAAACCCAAGTCCATCTTGTTCACTGATGAACTTCCCAAGACCCGTTCGGGCAAGATTATGCGTCGGCTCTTGCGCGATGTTGCCGAAGACAAAGCCCTTGGTGATACGACCACGCTTGCGGACCCCAACGTGGTTGCGGGAATCAAAGCGAAATATCTCGACTCGGCGGCACCGGCACACGATGAGTAGTTCGCCCGCGGTGAGGAGGCTTCGGTGAGTACCGTGACCAAGCATTGGTCGTGGCGTACGGCACCCCTCGACCCGCAGCGTGCCGTGGTGGTGGACATCGACGGAGTGCTTTCGGATGCTGCATCGCGACAGCACTATCTCGAAGCGCCCCGAGGTAACTGGCGTGCGTTCTTCGACGCGTGCGGCGATGACCCGGTGATCGAAGAGATGCATGTGATGTTGTCGCTCCTTGATCCCATCCTCCGAGTGATCTTGTTAACCGCCCGACCCTCTCGCGTGCATGCACTTACCGAGGCATGGTTGCGGCGTTACGAAATTCGCTGGGATCTTCTGGTGATGCGACCGCATGCAGAAGTAGCGATGGCGCGCGACTACAAAGAGCACGCGATCGAAGAACTGCGAGCGTACGGATTTGAACTCGTGCTCGGGATCGAAGATGATCGCCGGAACGTCGAGATGCTACGCGCGAACGGGATTCCGTGCATCTATTTTCATTCGGGCTATTACGACTAGCCCGAGCGCCATGACCTACCGACCGACCGAATCGGGTTGATCGAAGTCGCGGCCCGAGAACCAATTGCCAGCGCGTACCAGAGCGCTACGGGTGCGTTTTGTCATGGAGGGGATCGGACGTGCGCTGCGCTCCCGCAAGAACTGTTCATGCCACAAAGCAAATGTCTCATGGTCACTGCGGCGCACCCCGTCGACTTCACCGAGAATCGGTACGTCGGCGCAGACAGATGACAGTGTGCGGAGCTGCTCCGCAATATGCGCAGCTCCAACCGCTTGGTAGAGCGCGTGCGCGTGATCAGCGGCGGCAGCGCGTTGCGGAGTTCCTCGGCGTGTTTCCATGTATTGGCCGAGCGCAACGATATAGGCGTCAAACGGCTGGTTTGCCCGGAGCTCAACGGGCGGCACGTTGGCATGTGCATCAAACACAATTTGCAGCGGACGAGCGTGCGCAAGTGCAAATCGATAGGCACGCGCGACCTTGGGTCGATCAGGAATGACTCGGTCACGTACCCAGGTTCCGTCAAAGGAGATCTTCGCGACTCGAGTTCCATGTTGCGCGGCGGAGAGTGCGGCGTCCGGGCGTGGGGAAGTGGACATCTGGCATCGACGAGATGCGTCGATAAGTTCGGTCCCGGAGGCGATGATCTCGAGCGGATCCGACGGAATCTTCTCGGTTACGGCCAGCGACGCAGCGCCAACGCCGGTGAGTGCCCAGCCGTCCTTTTCTGAAACAAACGTATTGAGATAGCGAGCAACGGCTACCAGACCATTGGCCGTTTCGAGATTCTCCGTCTCGACGTAAATTCTCGCTGGCGGGGTGTTCATCGCGGAAGCGATCCCATCCCGGGGATGAAGGAGTACGCCGTGCGAGTCGGGATGGGGGTCGGGGTTTCGCCCTCCAACCAAGGCCGGACATTCTTCGGCGTCACCAATTTCTCGAGGTCCGTCATCGGGAATTTGTCGTGGATTGCGGCGAGGAGCTGTCGTGCGTGCGCCACCGCAAGTTGCGCCCCCGCTTGGTCGGTTCGTGCTCGGTAGCTCACGCGAATGTTGACCCGACCCTGCGAACCGTTGAGTTGATTCTCAAGTAACGCACCGAGCATGTGGGCCGAGCGCTTGCTGAACTGAGAGATTTGCTGCTCGACCACGCTTGGAGAAAGCGCCGTCAGCAAGCTCACTGCGTTGCGGAACGAGCTGCGCATGCTGGTCACGCGTCGGGAGTCCGACATGCCATTGCGATAGAGACGGGAAGCGTCGCTTCGCAAGTCAGCAACGCGGGCAAGCTCGATTCCAATTGCGGCGAGATCATTGACGATCCGTATCGGCGGTGTCATGACGTTGTTGCCGTGCCGCAGGCCCTGGGTCGCAATCGTGGTCACATACGACGTTTCGTACGCGATCTGGCAGGCGAGGCGAGTGCGACGGTTATCGCGGTCGGTCGGTTGTGCCCCGGCGTTGAGAATGAGCGGCGCTCGGTCGTTCACGCCAATGCCCGTGGTGTCGAGGACTTGTTTGATTGCGCCGACGACGTCCTTGTCAGGTGCCAGGAGAATCAGCCGCTTTTCGACAGGAATCGGGAATCCGTTAGCGAGTGCATTGACGAGCGTCCCGGAGGCGACCGCCTGATCGGCGAGCGGGCCCAACGTGGTCGTCATGGCGGCTAGGTCTGTGATGAGCGATCGGGCGTGGGGATCGCTGACGACGATTTCGTTTTTCACCGACGAAGATTTAGACATTCCGAAATAGTAGGCAAAATGACCTTAACGGACAACACGGTCAACGCTCCTATATGCGTTAGTCCCGGAAGTTATCGAACTGCAGCGGGATGCCGAAGTCCCGCTCTTTCATGGCTGCGATCGCGGCCTGGAGGTCGTCTCGCTTCTTGCCCGTCACCCGGAGCTGGTCGCCTTGGATCTGATGGGAGATCTTGAGGCCCGATTCTTTCAAGAATTTGCCAATTTCCTTGGCCTTCTTATCGTTGATCCCGGCAACCAAGGTGACCTTTTGCCGGGCCCGCCCCTTGCTGGCCTCCTCGACCTTTCCGTATTCGAGCGCCTTGAGGGACACGCCCCGCTTGACCATTTTTTCCTCGAGGACCTGGACGAGGGCCTTGAGGCGAGCCTCGGTGTCTGCTTCGAGTTCGAGGCCCTTGTCGTTGAGCTCAATTCGGCTTTCGGTGCCCTTAAAGTCAAAGCGATTTCCGATCTCCCGGCTGGCTTGATCAACCGCGTTGCGGACTTCTTGCATATCGACTTCGGAAACAACGTCGAAGCTGGGCATTGGGATCCTTTCCTCGGAGGCGACTGCGCCACTCCTGATACCCTACGCGCCCCCAAGGGGTCGGTACCCGAGTGGCCAAAGGGGGCGGTCTGTAAAACCGCTGCGCAAGCTACGTTGGTTCGAATCCAACCCGGCCCACCCAAAGCGCATCTAGAGCATGCGCTGCATGATTACCACGTCGAACCAGCGGCCGCGTTTGCGGCCGACTTCGCGTTCGGTGCCCACTTCCACAAACCCGGCGGCGCGATGCAGAGCTCGCGATTGCTCATTATCCGCCATGATCCGGGCGATGATCGTGTGAAACCCCATGTCGGTCGCCAACCGGCATAACGCGTCGAGCAGCGACCGGCCGATGCCCATGCCTCGCTGGTCTTCGCGCACATAGATCGAGCTTTCGACCGTGGTCGTATAGCCGGTTCGTACTTGGTAGGGACTGACGGAGGTGAACCCGAGGATGGTGCCGTCGTCACCCTCGGCAACGAGGCCGGGATGACTGCCGAAGTGCGCGTCGATCCACTCAAGATGCCCTTCGATAGTTCGGGTCAGATGATCGAGGTTCGCTGCATCGCTCTCGACTGCTGCGTTGTAAATCGCCCGGGTTGGCTCGGCGTCGCGGCGTTCGATCGGGCGAATCTGCACGCCCTGACGCTAGCGAAGGTCGGCCTGACAAGACGCGCGGCTCCTCGGCTAGCATCTCGGCGCGGTTTGCCCCCTTAGCTCAGTCGGCAGAGCATTTCCATGGTAAGGAAAAGGTCTAGGGTTCGATTCCCTAAGGGGGCTCCATTCCGGCGGTGCCGGAAGCAGTTCCGCGGCGGGGTAGCTCAGGCGGTCAGAGCACACGGCTCATAATCGTGGTGTCGCGGGTTCGAGTCCCGCCCCCGCTACCAACAACATACGGCGGTAACGCCGGCACGGGAGAAGCAATGGCAAGCGATAAGCGAATCAAGGTGACGCTCGAATGCACCGAGTGCAAGCGGCGCAACTACATCACTAAGAAAAACAAGATCAACGATCGTGAGCGCATCGAGATGAAGAAGTACTGCCGGTTCGATCGGCAGCACACCTTGCATCGCGAGACGCGCTAGCCCTCGTCGCCCCTCCCCGGGGCGCGGTGGTTCTGATTGCCCGTAACCTTTCGGTTCCGTAACCTTTTGGTTCTGTCCCAGGTCGAAGATGGAAACTGGTGACAATCTCGGCGAAGAGCAGCAACTTGTTGCTGCGGCCCAGCGCGGTGACCGCGCTGCCTTCGACGAGCTCGTGAAGCGCACCTACATGGGTACCTATTCCATGGCGTTGCGCTTGACGGCGAACGAGGAAGACGCGCGCGACGTGGTCCAAGAGGTGTATCTCCGGGCTTGGAAAGGAATCGGCAAATTCCGCGGCGACGCGCGCCTCTCGACGTGGCTCTATCGCATTACTGCGAATACCGCGTCCACCCACCTGCATCGCCGTCGTCGTCATCGGGCCGAGCCATACGGAGAACATCACGACGTCGTGGATGTACGCACCGAAATGCATCCGGAAGGTGCCGCAGAATCCCTCGTCGTACTGCACCGACTCGAAGGTGCGCTCGCAGGGCTCTCGCCCAAGTTGCGGGCCATTGTGGTGCTCAAAGATGTCTACGGGCTTTCCCACGAAGAGATCGCCGAAGAGTTGGGCATATCGGTTGCGGCCACCAAAGTCCGGTTGCATCGTGCCCGACGAAAGTTGCGAGACGATCTGGATATCGAGTTCGGACGAAACGATCGGGGACGTCGTGCGCAAGGGGCCTGATTTCGAACTGTGTCTCGAGGTGCGTGCGGCGCTTCCCGGGTTGTTGGACTCTGATGGTCCGGCCGATCTCGCAGTCATTCGCCACGTCGAGACGTGCTTGGTGTGCCAAGCCGAGATGGCCAAGTACCGCCGGCTGTTACGGGCGCTCCAAGTGCTGAGAACTCGATACCTTGAGCCGGCCCCCGACCTACTGGCCCAGACCCTCGCGGGCTTGGGAGAAGCGTCGGAGCGCAGAGTTGTCCGCAGCATGTTGACGGGCAAGCGCATTGCCTATGCCTCCGCAATCGGTGGTGCGGCCGCAGTTGCTGGAGCAGCCGCTGCAACGGCTCTGGTGGTTCGGCATCGCCGGCGCTCGGTTGGCCACGCCTCGTAGACGGTCGGAACCCGGCCCGGCGCCGACTTCGAAGGCGCTGCTATCGTTTCGAGCTCCGCCCGGAGGGCAGTAGCTCAATTTGGCAGAGCTCCGGTCTCCAAAACCGGCGGTTGGGGGTTCGAGTCCCTCCTGCCCTGCAACAAAGAGGTCGTCGTGAACTACAACCGACAGCAAAAGCGAGCGATGGCCAAACAGGGCCTCTCGTCTTCGCCGCGCCCGTCGGAGCCGCGGCGATCGAATCCTGCCGAAGCGCAGGAACGCACCTCACCGAAGCGTTATCTCAGCGAAGTTCGCAGCGAGTTACGCAAGGTGGATTGGCCCAAGCGCCCCGAAGTTACGAACTCTTCCATCGTTGTGTTGGTCATGGTGGTCATCATGACGCTGCTCATCTTTGGGTTCGACTGGCTTTCCGAGCGTGTAGTGAATCTGCTCATCCGTTAGATCCAGGATCTCCATGACCGACGACACACTGAATTCCGACGAACGCGACACCGAGGTCGAACTCGAAATCGCCGACAGCGAAGCTTCGGGCATCGAAGCAACCATTGACGCGGTTGCCGAGCTGGTCGAAGTCGAAACGCTTGCTGAAGAAGCGCTCACTGAGACAGCGCTCGCCGATGCCGAGCTCATCGATGTCATAGAGGTTGCGCCGGTTGCTCCTCAGCCGGAGAGCCCCTATGACCGTCCCGGTGGGTGGTACGTCGTGCATTCGTATGCCGGATACGAAAACAAGGTCAAGCAGAACCTTGAGACCCGCGTTCGTTCCATGAACGCCGAAGACACTATTTTCGAATGCGTCATTCCGATGGAAGACGTCATCGAATTCAAAGGCGGTCGCAAGACCGTTGTGAAAAAGAAAGTCTTTCCGGGCTACATCCTCGTGCGCATGGCACTCGATGACGCGTCGTGGTCAGTGGTTCGTAACACGCCAGGCGTTACTGGTTTCGTGGGCGGTGGTGCTCGACCGACCCCGCTGTCGCGTAAAGAAGTCGAAGGCATCCTGGGCGTCGAAATGCCCGAGGGAGTTGCACCGGTCGAAAAGAAAGTACGCCCGCGTCTCGATTTCGAGGTGGGCGAGCAAGTGCGTGTGGTCACCGGACCGTTCGCAGAATTCAACGGCGCGATCAGCGAGATCGACGTCGATCGTTCGAAGCTGAAGGTGCTTGTCAACATCTTTGGCCGCGAGACTCCGGTCGAACTCGAGTTCGGCCAAGTCGCAAAGCTGTAAACCGAGGAGTAATTCGTGGGCAAAAAGAAGCTCGCTGCCGTCGTTAAGATCCAAATCCAAGCAGGCGCGGCTACGCCGGCACCGCCGGTTGGAACTGCGCTGGGTCCGCACGGCATCAACATCATGGACTTCTGCAAGGCGTACAACGCTGCAACCGAATCGCAGAAGGGAACCATTATCCCGGTTGAGATCTCGGTGTACGAAGACCGATCCTTCGACTTCGTCACCAAGACTCCGCCGACCCCGGTTCTCTTGCGGAAAGCCGCAGGGCTGGAGAAGGGTTCGGCGAATCCGCGCAAGGACAAGGTGGGCAAGGTGTCGAGCGCGCAGGTGCGTGAGATCGCCGAAACCAAAATGCCGGACCTCAACGCGATTGATCTCGAAGGCGCCATGGCACAGGTTGCCGGTACGGCGCGTTCGATGGGCATCGACGTCGAGGGCTAGTTCCAACGGGGTAGCCGTGCGCAACATTCCAACGGCACGCGTTCGCGTGTCGTGATCCCAGCTGACAACCTCGCAGTTGGGTGGTCATCGTCGGGAGTACCGACTTACACGTTGAGGGAGCCACCATGGCGAAGCAAGGAAAGATCTACAAGGACGCAGTCAAAACCATTGACCGCACGACGCAATATGCACCGGTCGAAGCGATGTCGATGGTGAAAGGCGCCGCCAAGCGGAAGTTCAACGAAGGTGTGGACGTCGTGTTCCGCCTCGGAATCGACCCCCGCAAGGCCGACCAAATGATTCGCGGCACGGTCGCGTTGCCCCACGGCCGCGGTTCTGCGGTGCGCATTGCGGTATTCGCCCAGGGTGACGCTGCTCGCGAAGCGCAAGAAGCCGGCGCCGATGTCGTGGGCGCGGAGGATTTGGTCGATCGGGTTGCGAAGGGATTCATGGACTTCGATATTGCGATCGCAACGCCGGACCTCATGGGTCAGGTCGGAAAGCTAGGTCGAGCGCTTGGTCCGCGTGGCTTGATGCCGAACCCCAAGACCGGAACGGTCACCACCGATGTCGGCAAAGCAGTCGCCGAGTTCAAGGCCGGTCGCGTCGAGTACCGCGCCGATAAATTCGGCAACGTGCATGTGCCGATCGGCAAGGCCAGCTTCGATGCTCAGCAACTCGCGGAGAACTATCGGGCAGTTCTCGACGAAGTGATGCGCGCAAAGCCGTCGGCTTCGAAGGGTCGTTACGTCAGGACGATCTCGGTGTCTTCCACCATGGGCCCGGGCGTCAAGATCGACCCGAACAAGGGCCTCGACGAACAAGCCTGATCGGCTCGACTGGCGGTCCATAATGGGGCGTGCACGAATTCACGTCCCGCCAGGCTGGCGAACTCGAGGCAATCATTCGGTATGTCCGTTGGCGGCTGTCGCAAGACATGCCGCTCGACGGACCCCGACCTAAACACGAGTACGACGACCTTCTTGGGCACACCATCACGCCCGACGGCATCGGTGGTGAGCGCGCGCTCGAGATCTTCGAGAAAGAACTTGCGACCGGGTGCATCAGTACCGATCACCCGCGATACCTAGCGTTTATCCCGAACGCACCCACCGCTGCCGCGTCCATGTTTGATCTCGTGGTTAGCGCGTCGTCAATCTACGGCGGCTCATGGCTCGAAGGTTCCGGAGCAGTCTGGGCGGAGAATCAAGCGTTGGGTTGGCTGGCCGAACGAGCCGGTTATCCCTCCACGGCGGAGGGCGCGTTTGTTCCCGGTGGCACGCTCGGAAACCTCTCTGCACTCGTCGCGGCGCGACTTCGCGCGCGCGAATTGTTCGACAAGGAATTGTCCCAGCGTTGGGTGATCGTGACCGGTGCCGGTTCGCACTCGAGTGTGGAGCACGTTGCACGTGTGATGGATGTCGACGTTGTGCGCTGTCCCGGCGAGCCGCACACTGCACGCCTTCGTGCGCACGACGTCGCCGACACGCTCGCGACGCTCTCGCCCGACCAGAAATGCTTTGCGGTCATCACAACTGCAGGACACACCAACACGGGCATCGTGGATGACCTGTCCGCGGTCGCGATGGTCGCGCGGGCACACGACCTGTGGTTCCATGTCGATGGAGCGTACGGCGCAGCCGTGCTTGCTTCCGATGCACACCGCGTGCAGATGGCAGGAATCGAGTTGAGTGATTCGTTTATCGTCGACCCGCACAAATGGCTCTTTACACCGTTCGACTCGTGCGCGTTGTTGTATCGCGACGCAATGTGGGCGCGGCGTGCACACGCGCAAATCGCTGCGTACCTTGAGCCCCAGCAAGGGGAGATGAATCCGTCGGACCTTGCAGTGCACTTGACGCGACGCGCGCGCGGATTGCCGTTCTGGTACTCCCTTGTTGCAAACGGTACGCGGGCCTACCAAGATGCGATCGATGCGGGAATGGAGCTCGCGCAATACGCGCGCGCTTGCATCGAGGAACATCCGCGGCTCGAAATGTTGATCGGCGAACTTTCGATAGTGGTGTTCCGGCGTATTGGTTGGGGGCCCGACGACTACACGGCATGGAGCGAGGACCTGCTTCGCCGCGGCGAAGGCTTCGTGCTCCCGACGCGGCATCAACGCGAAAGGGTGTTGCGCATGGCGTTCGTGAACCCCAACTGCACGCATGCCGACATCGATGCCATATTGGATCAGCTCTAATCCGTAGGGCCGCCGTGCCCTCGAGCATCCCTGACGCAGGAACCGACCCCAACCGATCCGACCGCAACAAGACTGGGAAAATTCTCCAGGTATGCCAGCCGGCCCGATCGTGAACCGCGGGCGCATTGGCGCCCTCCGAGAGGGGATGACTAACCTCTGGCGGTCACAAGTTCATACCTGCCAAAGACCTCCGGCCCCGCAAGGGTTAATGGGTTCCCACCGGACGAGGCGATTCCAAGCAATGTGCTCGGGGCGTTTCGCGTGGGTCGGAGGCGCCTCGATTTCATTGAAGGAATCATGACTGCACCGGTCAAAGAACAACGGCAAAAAAAAGAAGCGGTTGTCGCAGATATCACGGAGCGTTTTCGTGGATCCGAGGCCGCTGTGCTCACCGAGTACCGCGGACTGACGGTCCCCGAGATCGCCAACCTGCGCAACGCACTGCGCCCGGCGGGTACCGACTACAAGGTCTTCAAAAACACCTTGGCCCGTCGAGCCGCCTCTGAGGTGGGTCTCGGTGACCTCGCCCCGAGCCTGGAAGGCCCGGTGGCAATTGCGTTTGTGCGTGGTGACGCGGTCGCCGCCGCGAAAGCGCTGAAGGATTTCGCCAAAGGCAACCAGAACCTCGTCATCAAAGGCGGTGTACTTGGCACTCGCACATTGAGCGTCAAGGACGTCGAGGCGCTTGCCGAAGTTCCGCCGCGCGAAGTGCTGCTGGCGCGTTTGGCCGGTGGTTTCCAAGCACCGCTCACCAAGGCAGCTGGTCTTTTCCAAGCTTTCCCTCGCAACTTCGCTTACGGCCTCAAGGCCTACGCCGACCAGCGTGCGGCCGCAGACGCGTCGTAACGCACTCGTTTTTCAAACCAATCTCAACCTGATTCGATACAACGTTCGAAACAACAAGGAGCAATGCAATGGCTATGTCAACTGCCGACCTGCTGGACGTGTTCAAAAACATGACCGTCCTCGAACTCAATGAGTTCTTGAAGGCGTTCGAAGAAGAGTTCGGCGTAACGGCCGCAGCACCGGTTGCAGTTGCTGCAGTTGGTGCAGCCGCAGCCGGCGGTGGAGCAGGCGAAGCCGCAGCAGAAGAGCAGGACGAATTCGATGTCATCCTCACGGCTGCTGGTGACGCCAAGATCCAGGTCATCAAGGTCGTGCGCGAACTGACAAGCCTCGGGTTGAAGGAAGCCAAGGACCTCGTCGACGGTGCACCCAAGCCAGTCATGGAAAAAGTCTCGAAGGAAGACGCCGAGAAGGCCAAGGCCAAGCTCGAAGAAGCCGGCGCATCCGTCGAACTCAAGTAGTACTGCGAAACGGGTCTGGGGGACCTCAACTCCCCCAGAACTTCGCGTAACGGCACAAATGCCGCGCGCGAATGCTTGACCAATCCGGGGGGCAGGCTTATCCTCCGCCGCAATACACCGTCGCTCCGGCGACGGTACTTGCGTTTGGACCTGGGCCTGAGACTCCGGTAGGCTCCGCCGAGCCGTGTCCGCCTGTTTGTGTACCCGCTTACCCCATCGCCGGTGCTTTCGCGCGTCTTTTTGTACGTACCTGACGCAATAGCAATAGAGGAGTGACGTTGCCCCGTCCTGCAGCTCGAGAGCGTGTGTCGTTTGGTCAGCTTCGTGAAGTATTGGAACTGCCCGACCTGCTCGCCGTTCAACGCGATTCGTTTACTTGGTTCATCGAAGAGGGCGTCGGCGAGACGTTGCGGGATATCTCCCCGATCGAAGACTTCTCGCAAACCCTCAAGCTCGAACTGACCGATCACATCTTCGATCCGCCGAAGCACACTGAAGAAGAGTGCCGCGAGCGGGACATGACATACGCGCGACCACTATTCGTGACGGCGCGCTTCATGAACGCCGAGACCGGCGAAATCAAAGAGCAAACGGTCTTCATGGGCGACTTCCCGATGATGACCGACCGCGGAACGTTCATCATTAACGGTACCGAGCGCATCGTCGTCTCTCAGCTCGTGCGTTCTCCCGGCGTGTACTTCGGTCTTGCTCCCGACAAGACCCAGCCTGAGCGCGACATCGTGGACGCAAAGATCATTCCGGGTCGCGGTGCATGGCTTGAGTTTGAGGTCGACAAAAAAGACGTCGTGTACGTGCGTATCGACCGCAAGCGCAAGCAACCGGTGACAGTGCTCTTGAAGGCGTTGGGATTCGGCGACGACCCCAACGTGTTGCTCAATTTGTTTCTCGACGAAAACGGCAATCCGTACGAGTCGATGCGTAACACCATTGAAAAGGACCCGACGGTTACCGTCGACGACGCGTTTATCGACATCTATCGCAAGCTGCGTCCGGGTGAGCCTCCGACGGCGGAATCGGCCCGCTCCCTGATCGACAACTTGTTCTTCAACTCGAAGCGCTACGACCTGGCCAAGGTTGGTCGGCACAAGGTGAGCAAGAAGCTGCGCGACGAATACGCCAAGCTCGATCTTGCCAGCTGGGACCTTACGATCCCGAACGCGAACCCCGAGGCCGGCCCGGTTGAGTACACGCTTTCAAAGGCAGATGTGCTCGCAACCGTGTCGTACCTCGTTCGTTTGCATGCAAACCAATCGGGATATTTCCCCGACGACATCGACCACTTCGGCAACCGGCGCGTGCGCACGGTTGGCGAGTTGATCCAGAACCAGGTCCGCGTTGGGTTGACGCGTATGGAGCGCGTGGTGCGTGAGCGCATGACGACCCAGGACGTCGAGGCCATCACGCCCCAGACGCTCATCAACATTCGACCGGTTGTCGCAGCGATCAAAGAGTTTTTCGGATCGTCGCAACTCAGTCAGTTCATGGACCAGACCAACCCGCTCGCGGGTCTGACGCACAAGCGTCGTCTGTCTGCGCTCGGTCCGGGCGGTCTGTCGCGTGAACGTGCGGGCTTCGAAGTCCGCGACGTGCACCCGTCGCACTACGGCCGTATGTGCCCGATCGAAACGCCAGAAGGTCCGAACATCGGTCTGATCGGATATCTCTCCAGCTTTGCGCGCATCAACCGATTCGGGTTTATCGAAACGCCGTACCGCAAGGTGATCAATGGTGTCGCGACGGACGACATCGAATACCTCGCCGCTGATGACGAAGACCGTTTCGTTATTGCCCAGGCGAACGCAGCGGTGGACGGCACTGGTCGCTTCCTCGAAGCGCGTGTATTGGTACGTGCCGGTCGTGGAGAGATCGCCTATGTGCCACCGGAAGACATTCAGTACATGGACGTCTCCCCCAAGCAGATGGTGTCGATTGCAACCGCGCTTATTCCGTTCTTGGAGCACGACGACGCCAACCGCGCACTCATGGGCGCCAACATGCAACGTCAGGCAGTGCCGCTCCTCAAGGCGACGGCACCGTTCGTCGGTACGGGCATCGAAGGCCGTTGCGCGCGTGACGCCGGTGACCTAGTGATCGCCGAAGACGACGGTGTCATCACCGACGTTGCGGGTGACCACATCGCGGTCGACTACAAGTCGAAGGGCAAAAAGACCTATCGCTTGCTCAAGTTCCGTCGCTCGAACCAGGGCACGTCCATCAATCAGAAGCCGATTGTTGGGATTGGTGACCAGGTCACTAAGGGTGAGGTGTTGGCGGACGGTGCATCTACGCACCAAGGTGAACTCGCGCTTGGCAAGAACCTGTTGGTTGCGTTCATGCCGTGGAAGGGTCACAACTACGAAGACGCGATCGTGTTGTCGCAGCGCCTTGTCAAAGACGATGTGCTGACCTCGATTCACATCGAAGAGCACGAGATCGATGCCCGCGACACCAAGCTTGGTGCGGAGGAAATCACTCGCGACATTCCGAACCTCTCCGAAGACATCCTCAAGGACCTCGACGAGCGCGGCATCATTCGCGTCGGCGCCGAGGTCGGCCCGGGCGATGTGTTGGTCGGCAAAGTCACGCCAAAAGGGGAAACCGAACTGACTCCCGAAGAGCGCCTGCTGCGCGCCATCTTCGGCGAGAAGGCGCGCGAAGTGCGGGACACCTCGCTTAAGGTTCCGCACGGTGAGAGCGGCAAAGTCATCGACGTGCGGCTGTTCTCGCGCGAAGACGGCGACGAACTCCCGCCGGGCGTAAACCAGCTGGTCCGCGTGTATGTCGGGCAGAAGCGCAAGATCAGTGAAGGGGACAAGCTCGCTGGTCGTCACGGAAACAAGGGTGTTATCGCAAAGATTCTTCCCGTCGAAGATATGCCGTTCCTTGCCGACGGTACGCCGGTCGACATCGTGCTGAACCCGCTTGGTGTGCCGAGCCGAATGAACGTGGGTCAGGTGCTTGAAGCGCACTTGGGGTACGCGGCGCGCCACGGTTGGGACGAGACGCGTACTGCGCCGGCACAGCCGGCGAAGACCCGCACGGTGACCGAACCCGCAGCGTGGGTGAACACTCCCGTGTTCGACGGTGCGCACTGGGACGAAACCGAGGCGGCAGGTCCGCGCGGAACGATCCGTTCGATCTTCGAGCGGATGAACCCAGATGGCGCCGACGGTCAGCGTCTCGTGAACATCGACGGTAAAGCATGGCTGTACGACGGTCGTTCCGGTGAGCGTTACGACAACCCGGTCACGGTCGGCTACATGTACATCTTGAAGCTGAGCCACTTGGTCGACGACAAGATTCACGCTCGCTCGACTGGTCCGTACTCGATGATCACCCAGCAGCCGCTCGGTGGTAAGGCGCAGTTCGGTGGTCAGCGCTTCGGGGAGATGGAAGTGTGGGCTCTTGAGGCGTACGGCGCGGCCTACGCACTGCAAGAGATCCTGACCATCAAGTCCGACGACGTGTTGGGTCGCGTGAAGGTCTACGAAGCCATCGTCAAGGGCGAGAACATTCCGGAGCCCGGCATTCCCGAGAGCTTCAAGGTGTTGATCAAAGAAATGCAGGCACTGTGCCTGAACGTTCGGGTTATCAACGCCGAAGGCCAGGAAGTCGAAATCCGCGAACTCGACGAAGACGCATTCCGGACCACGGAATCACTCGGCATCGATCTCTCTCGTCCAGAGCGCGGCTCCGACGACGAAGACGAGCGTCGCCGCGAACCGGCCAGTTTCTAAGTCCCCCGCCGGCGGGCGCACCGCCCGCCGGCATATGTTCAGCGTGAGGAGATGAGCTTCGTGCTCGACGTCAACGAATCGGATCAGCTGTCCATTTCGCTTGCCACTGCGGATCAAATCCGCAACTGGAGCAATGGAGAGGTCAAGAAGCCCGAGACGATTAACTACCGCACCTTCAAGCCCGAAAAGGACGGCTTGTTCTGCGAGAAGATCTTTGGGCCGACCAAGGACTGGGAGTGCTACTGCGGTAAGTACAAGCGCGTCCGCTTCAAGGGCATCATCTGTGAACGCTGTGGCGTCGAGGTCACGCGCTCCAAGGTGCGGCGTGAACGCATGGGGCACATCGAGCTCGCTGCTCCGGTCACCCATATTTGGTACTTCAAGGGTGTTCCGAGTCGTCTCGGATACCTCCTCGACATTGCCCCCAAGAGCCTTGAGAAGGTCATTTATTTCGCGTCGCACCTTGTCACGTGGGTTGATGACGAAAAGCGGCACACCGATTTGGCCAAGCTCGAAGCAGAAATGCGCGCCGAAATCGACGACGTCGAACGCGAGCGCGATGTTCGGATCGAAGCACGCTTTCAAGAGCTCGAAGGCGAGCTCAAAGAAGCAGAGAAGCGTAACGCGAAAGAAGCCGAGATCAACAAGCTTCGCAAAGGCGCCGAAAAAGAAATCGAAGAATTGCGCGAGCGTTACCAAACGGAACTCGCACACCTCAAAACGGTGTGGGACACCTTCCGCAGCTTGTCGCCCAAGCAACTCGTCGACGATGAACGTGTATGGCGTGACCTGCAAGATCGGTTTGCCGAGTACTACGCAGGTGGTATGGGTGCCGAAGCGGTCAAGGACTTGGTGAGCCGTCTCGATCTCGCGACCGAAGAAGTCGAACTCAAGTCGACGATTGCAACCTCGAAGGGTCAGCGCAAGGCGAAGGCGATCAAGCGTCTCAAGGTGGTTTCGGCGTTCAATCGCAGGAACGCGGACGGCAATCCGATCAACTCGCCAATGGGCATGATCCTGGACGCAGTGCCGGTCATTCCGCCGGACCTGCGTCCGATGGTGCAGCTCGACGGTGGCCGTTTTGCTACCTCTGACCTCAACGATTTGTACCGCCGGGTGATTAACCGCAACAACCGTCTCAAGCGGCTGTTGGATCTCGGTGCGCCCGAAATCATCATCAACAACGAAAAGCGCATGCTGCAAGAAGCAGTCGACGCGCTCTTCGACAACGGCCGTCGTGGCCGGCCGGTGACCGGGCCCGGAAACCGTGCGCTCAAGTCGCTCTCCGACATGCTCAAAGGCAAGCAGGGTCGCTTCCGTCAGAACTTGCTCGGCAAGCGCGTGGACTATTCGGGCCGTTCCGTCATCGTGGTGGGCCCGCAGCTCAAGTTGCACCAGTGCGGTCTGCCCAAGCAGATGGCGCTCGAATTGTTCAAGCCCTTTGTGATGAAGCGGTTGGTTGACCTCGAGTATGCGCAAAACATCAAGTCCGCAAAGCGGATGGTGGAGCGTGCTCGCTCGCAGGTGTGGGACGTACTCGAAGACGTCATCAAAGAGCACCCAGTGTTCTTGAACCGTGCGCCAACGCTGCACCGCTTGGGTATCCAAGCGTTCGAGCCAGTGCTCGTTGAAGGAAAAGCGATTCAGATTCATCCATTGGTCTGTACTGCGTTCAACGCGGACTTCGACGGAGACCAGATGGCCGTGCACCTTCCGCTTTCGACGGAGGCACAGGCCGAAGCGCGTCTGTTGATGCTTTCGGCGCACAACATCTTGTCGCCCGCAAACGGCCGTCCGATCTCGACGCCGACGCAGGACATGATCATCGGTTCGTACTACATGAACGAAATCGTCGAAGGTGCCGCCGGCGAAGGCCGCGCGTTCGCGTCGCTCGACGAAGCGATCTTGGCCTACGACGCTCGCAATGCTGCGAACGGCGAAGCCGAGGGGCTTTCGGTGCACGCATTGATCAAAGTGCGTATGCCTGGGCGTCGCTTCCCTGCGGCGGTCTTCGCAACGCGGGACACCGATCCGCAAAGCCCGGTGCTGCGTCGTTACAGCGACGGCACGGTGCTCGTTGAATCCACATATGGACGCCTGATTTTCAATCAGTCGTTCCCGGACGACTTCCCCTTCGTTAGCCGTCGGGTAAAGAAGAAGGACGTCGGAGACATCGTCAGCGCATTGGTCGACAAGTACGACCGTGCAGTTGTCGCAGAGTGCCTCGACAAGATGAAGGACACCGGGTTCGACTTCGCAACCCGTTCGGGTCTCACGATTTCGGTTGCTGACGTTAAGACGCCGGATCAAAAGCGTGAACTGCTCAACCAGTTCGAGGCCGAAGCCGCGAAGGTTGAGAGCCAGTATGAGCGTGGTGTGATCACCGACGACGAACGGCGCCAGAAGGAAATCGAAATCTGGACCGAGGCGACCGACAAAGTTCGTGAAGCAATGCAGCGCGAACTCGAAGCCAACACCTTCAACCCGATCGAAATGATGATCGGCTCGGGTGCTCGAGGAAACATCATGCAGGTTCGTCAGATCGCCGGTATGCGCGGTCTGGTGGCAAACCCGCGTGGTGAAATCATTCAGCGCCCGATCAAGTCGAACTTCCGTGAGGGCCTTTCCGTGCTCGAGTACTTCATCTCGACCCACGGTGCCCGTAAGGGTCTGGCCGACACGGCGCTTCGTACCGCGGACTCTGGATACCTCACGCGTCGTCTCGTTGACGTGTCACAGGAACTCATCATTCGTGAAGAGGACTGCGGCACCAACCGCGGTGTGTGGATCGACAATGTCATCGAGGGACACGAACTCGCGCGGTATCTCGAGACCAAGTTGATGCACCGTTGCCTGGCCGAAGACATCACGCTCTCGGACAGCACCGTCATGGCGCGCAACACCGAAGTGGGCGAGGATGAACTCGCAACGCTGATCGCCGATCCCAGTGTGGAGCGGGTGCGCGTTCGTTCTGCGCTGACCTGCGAATCGCTCGTTGGAGTGTGCTCGCACTGCTACGGCACGATGCTCGCCACCGGCAAGCTCGCCGACCTCGGCGAAGCCGTCGGCATCATTGCCGCCCAATCGATTGGTGAGCCAGGTACGCAGCTCACAATGCGTACCTTCCACACGGGTGGTGTGGCTGGTGAAGACATCACCCATGGTTTGCCTCGCGTCGTCGAACTCTTCGAAGCGCGTACCCCGAAGGGGAAAGCCACCTTGGCCCGCACTTCGGGTGTGGTGCGTGTTGGCGAGAACGAAAAGGGCGAGCGCATCATTACTGTCATTGCTGATGACGGTACCGAGGACGACCACGTGGTGTCCCGCCGCGCACAGCTTGCCGTGAACGAAGGTTCCGAAGTCCAGGCGGGGCAGCGCCTCGTCGGCGACGAGAAGACTCCGCTCGACCCGAAGGAAATCCTCGACATCAAGGGAACACGCGAAACACAGGTGTACCTCGTCGACGAAGTCCAAAAGGTGTACCGCGAGCAGGGTGTGTCGATTCACGACAAGCACGTCGAAGTGATCGTGCGTCAGATGCTGCGGCGCGTTGCGGTCTCCGAGCCCGGCGATTCGAAGTTCTTGCCGGGGGAAAAGGTCGACTCCCGTCTCTACGCCGATGTGAACCGTCATTTGGTTGAAGAAGGCAAACAGCCCGCCGAAGGACGACCGGAGCTGATGGGTATCACCAAAGCGTCGTTGGCGACCGACTCGTGGTTGTCTGCGGCGTCGTTCCAAGAGACCACGCGAGTGCTTACCGAAGCGGCAATTGAGGGTCGCTCCGACTCGCTCGAAGGACTCAAGGAAAACGTCATCATCGGCAAGCTCATCCCGGCGGGCACCGGGATGAACCGCTACCGCGACATCCGTACGGTGGCGCCGGATTACCAGCCGCTTGAGTTCTGGTCTTCGGACTACGAAAGCGATCTCGACTTGGCTGATCGGCTCAGGGCCTCGATGGAAGGCCAGGAGGCCTGGTCCGACTGGCAGACCAACGAGCCGTCGGCGAGTTCGTTCGCCGAGGTCATGGCCGATGCCGAGTCGACGCACTGGGACCAAGCCCCCGAAATGGTCGAGGCGCCCGAGCCCGAATCCACCGAAGAAACCGACGAACGTGCTGCCGGCGAATAGCCGGCAGCCCTCGCGGGTTTGACCACATCCGGGCGGGGTTTCTATCCTCGTCCGCCGCACCGGTTTACCGGTCACGTTTTGTTCTAGGAGAAGTGTGCCCACCATCGCTCAGCTCGTTCGCAAAGGTCGGACGACCAAGCCGGAAAAGTCCAAGACACCGGCCCTCAAGGGGTCCCCGCAGCGTCGCGGTGTGTGCACGCGCGTGTACACCCGTACCCCCAAGAAGCCGAACTCGGCGTTGCGTAAGGTCGCCCGCGTTCGGCTCTCGAGCGGTGTTGAAGTCACTGCGTACATCCCGGGCATTGGCCACAACCTGCAGGAACACTCGATCGTGCTCGTGCGTGGTGGTCGTGTGAAGGACCTCCCGGGTGTGCGTTACAAAGTCATTCGTGGCGCCCTCGACGCGGGTGGTGTCGCGAACCGTAAGCAAGCTCGCAGCCGTTACGGCGCGAAGAAGGGCTAATCATGCCGCGTAAAGGCCCCGCGCCCCGCCGTGAACTCGTTCCGGACCCGATTTATCGATCGGTTGTCGTAACGCAACTCGTCAACAAAGTGCTGCTCCAAGGCAAGCGTTCCGTCGCCGAGAAGATCGTCTATGACGCGCTCGCCGAGATGGAGCGCAAATCGGGCAACGATCCGGTTGCAACACTCAAACGCGCGGTCGAGAACGTGCGTCCGGCGCTCGAAGTGCGTAGCCGCCGCGTGGGTGGTGCGACGTACCAGGTTCCGGTCGAAGTGCGACCGCGCCGCGCAACAACGCTTGCGATTCGTTGGATCGTGGACTTCTCCCGCAAGCGCCGCGAAAAGACCATGGCGTTGCGTTTGGCAGCCGAATTGCTCGATGCCAGCAACGGTATCGGTGCGGCAATGAAGCGTCGCGAAGATTTGCAGAAGATGGCTGAGTCCAACAAGGCCTTCGCGCACTACCGCTGGTAATGCCGTCGGCATTACTCGCATCGCTAAACGTTGTTTTCTTGACAGATCGCCCGCCCGGGTTCGTGCCGGCCGAACAAAAGAAGTAGTGAGAGATGAGTGACAAGCGCTACCCACTCGATCGGGTTCGCAACATCGGAATCATGGCCCACATCGACGCGGGCAAAACGACGACGACCGAGCGCATCCTGTACTACACCGGCCGTACCTACAAAATCGGCGAGGTGCACGAAGGCGCGGCGGTCATGGACCACATGATCCAAGAGCAAGAGCGCGGCATCACCATCACGTCGGCGGCAACGACCTGTCAGTGGAACGATCACCAGATCAACATCATCGACACGCCGGGTCACGTGGACTTCACCGTTGAAGTGGAGCGCAGCTTGCGCGTGCTCGACGGCGCAGTCGCTGTGTTCGACGCGGTTGCCGGTGTTGAACCGCAGACCGAAACTGTATGGCGCCAAGGGGACAAGTACCACGTACCGCGCATGTGCTTTGTCAACAAGATGGACCGCATCGGTGCGGACTTCTACCGCTGCGTCGAAATGATGAAGGACCGCTTGGCTGCGAACACTGCAGTGATTGCGTTGCCGATCGGCTCCGAAGGCGAATACCGCGGCATTGTCGACTTGGTGCAGATGAAGGCCATTACGTGGCCTATCGATGACCCGAGCGAAGGCCAGGACTTTTCGGTCGAAGAAATCCCCGCCGAGATGCAGGCCGACGCCGATCAGTGGCGCGCCGAGTTGCTCGAAACAGTTTCCGGTGCCGACGACGCCGTGATGGAGAAGTACCTCGCCGACGAGCCCATCTCTGTTGAAGAGTTGAAGGCTGCGATCCGCAAGGGCACTATCGCCAACGAATTCGTACCGGTGATGTGCGGTTCCGCGTTCAAGAACAAGGGCGTCCAGCCCATGCTCAACGCGATCGTCGACTTCTTGCCGTCGCCGATCGACATTCTTCCAGCGAGCGGAACCAACATGTCCGGCGACGCCGAAGTCGAGCGCAAGGCGAGCGACTCCGAGCCGTTTGCTGCGTTGGCGTTCAAGATCGTTGCCGATCCGTACGGCAAGCTCACGTACTTCCGGGTGTACTCCGGCACGCTCGAAAAGGGTGCCGAGATCTACAACTCGACGAAAGACAAGAAAGAGCGCATCGGCCGCATCTTGCGGATGCACGCCAATCAGCGCGAAGACATTGACACTGCGTTTACGGGCGACATTGTTGCCGGCCTGGGCTTTAAGCAGACCACCACCGGCGACACGCTCTGTGACAAGAGCTCGCCGATCATCCTGGAGCGCATGGAATTCCCCGAGCCGGTGATCTCGGTTGCGGTGGAGCCCAAGACCAAGAACGACCAGGACAAGCTGGGGAAGGCGCTGAGCTCACTCTCCGACGAAGACCCCACGTTCCAGGTGCGCACCGACGAGGAGACGGGCCAGACGATCATCTCTGGTATGGGCGAGCTTCACCTTGAGGTGCTCGTCGACCGCATGCGTCGCGAGTTCAACGTTGAGGCAAATGTTGGTAAGCCGCAAGTCGCATACCGCGAGACCGTCACGAAGACTGTCGAGAAGGTCGAAGAGCGCTACGTGCGCCAGTCGGGTGGTAAGGGTCAGTATGGCCACGTGGTCATCACCCTCGAACCGACCGGCCCTGGTGGCGGGTTCGAGTTCGTGGACAAGATCACTGGTGGTGTCATCCCGCGTGAATACATCCCAGCGGTTGGCGCAGGTATCGAAGAAGCGCTGACCAACGGCGTTCTCGCCGGGTACCCGATGGTCGACGTGCGGGCCACGCTGACCTACGGTTCGTACCACGACGTGGACTCCTCCGAAATGGCGTTCAAGATCGCCGGTTCACTGGCGGTTAAGAAGGCTGCCCGGCTCGCAACCCCGGTGCTGCTGGAGCCAATCATGAAAGTCGAAGTCGTCACCCCTGATGACTACATGGGTGATGTCATCGGTGACCTGAACTCACGTCGAGGCCAGGTCGAAGGCATGGAACAGCGGGGTAACGCCCAAGTAATCCGTTCCCAGGTGCCGCTGGCCGAGATGTTCGGCTACGTTGGAGACCTCCGGTCGCGTACTCAAGGTCGAGCCACCTACTCAATGCAGTTCGGCTCATACCAACAAGTGCCCGAATCGGTTGCACAAGAAATCGTCGCACGCGTGCGCGGCGAATAAGTTTCGTAATCCGTAATCATCGCAGCAAAGGAGCAGGGGTCGTCCCATGGCCAAAGAGAAGTTTGAGCGGAACAAGCCGCACCTCAACATTGGCACGATCGGCCACATTGACCACGGGAAGACGACGCTGACCGCGGCGATCACCAAGGTCCTTGCCGACCGTAACCCGAACGTCACCGCAACGCCGTTCGACCAGATTGACAAAGCGCCGGAAGAGCGCGCTCGAGGCATCACGATCTCGATCGCCCACGTTGAGTACGAGACGGAAAACCGTCACTACGCACACGTGGACTGCCCGGGTCACGCCGACTACATCAAGAACATGATCACGGGTGCAGCGCAGATGGACGGCGCAATCCTCGTGGTCGCTGCAACCGATGGCCCGATGCCTCAGACGCGTGAGCACGTGTTGCTTGCCCGTCAGGTCGGCGTGCCGTACATCGTTGTTGCCCTCAACAAGACCGACATGGTCGACGATGAAGAAATCCTCGAGCTCGTCGAGCTCGAAGTGCGTGAGCTGCTCAACGAGTACGAATTCCCGGGCGATGAGATTCCGATCGTTCGCGTGTCGGCACTCAAGGCACTCGAAGGCGACGCCAAGTGGGGCGACAGCATCGTCGAGCTGATGTCGGCGGTTGACTCGTACATCCCCGAGCCGCAGCGTGACGTCGACAAGCCGTTCCTTATGCCGATCGAAGACGTCTTCACGATCACTGGTCGTGGAACCGTTGTGACCGGTCGTGTGGAGCGCGGCATCGTTAAGGTCGGTGAAGAAATCGAAATCGTTGGTCTTACCGACACGACGAAGACGACCTGCACTGGTGTCGAGATGTTCCGCAAGCTGCTCGACGAAGGACGTGCCGGTGACAACATCGGTGCCCTGCTGCGTGGAACGAAGAAAGAAGAAGTGGAGCGCGGTCAAGTGCTCGCCAAGCCTGGCAGCATCACCCCGCACACGGACTTCGAAGCACAGGTGTACGTGCTCACCAAAGATGAAGGTGGCCGTCACACTCCGTTCTTCGCGAACTATCACCCGCAGTTCTACTTCCGTACCACGGACGTAACCGGCACGATTCAGTTGCCGGCCGGTACCGAGATGGTCATGCCCGGCGACAACACCGAGATGGTGGTTTCGTTGCAGAAGCCGATCGCTATGGAAGACGGACTGCGATTCGCTATTCGCGAAGGTGGACGTACCGTCGGCGCAGGCCGAGTCACCAAGATCATCAAGTAGTTAAGGCAAATAACTCGTCATGGCAGAAACCCAGGGTCAAAAAATCCGGATCCGACTCAAAGCGTACGACCACGAGATCATCGACCAGTCGGCGAAGAAAATCGTGGAGACCGTCATTCGCACGTCGGCGAAGGTTCGCGGCCCTGTGCCGCTGCCGACCGAGATTCATCGGTACTGCGTCACGCGCGCTCCTCACGGGGACAAAGATTCCCGAGAGCACTTTGAGATGCGGATCCACAAGCGGTTGATCGACATCGTCGAGCCGACCGGTAAGACGGTGGAGAGCCTTCAGCGCCTCGACCTTCCTGCCGGCGTTGATATCGAGATTAAGAGTTAGTGCTTCTCATCCAAACCGCACCAGGTACTGACGAACACCCCCGGGTCCGCCCGGGGGTGTTTCGCATCCGGGGCCGGGAACACCTGGTCGGGAGCGTTATCCCTGACTTGGTGTTTTGTGCTGGCAGGTCGGGCCATGTCATATGCAGTCGGGGAGTGCTATTTCTGAGCTGCGGTTTTCCACGACGAGTGACCGAAGCCCAGATGTTCTTTCAGCAATTCGGGATCGTCGCCGGGATCGCCCGCGGCCAGGTGGGCAAGATCGACGACGGGCAACTCGATCCATTACCCCGCCAGCGCCCGGTCGCTCTATCAGCCGCTGGGCTTCCATGCGGTGCGGTCCTACCGGAGGTGTCGTGAACCCTTGGCCTGAGCCTGATCGAGGCCGGATGTGGCCATTGAAGAGGGAGTTTGGGCCCTGGGCAGAACCATTGCGCAATTGCGCACCTGCTGGGAGTCCTTCGCGCAGATCGACCCCTCTGACCTGAACATTTCTGCAAGGGTTATCCCTGAGCTGGTGTTTCCGAGAAACCGAGGGCATATCCTTCGCCTATGCCTGGGGCGGACGAAGACGAGCGAGCGGTGATTGAGGCCGAGGCATCGCTGTTGCGACCGGAAGTGCGGGCTGACCCAGGCGCGTTGCGTGAGCTGCTTCATCCCGACTTTTTCGAAATTGGCGTGACCCGGTGTGCGGATCGACAAGATGTACTCAAGCGCCTCCCATCCGAAACTCGTTCCGAGATCGGTGAGATCCGTGACCTTCGGTGCGTCCGGCTCGGCCAAGACCTCCTGCTCCTTACCTATGTTGTTGCGATAGATCAACGTCTGTGCCTGCGAAGCTCCATCTGGGTGCGGACCGATACGGTGTGGCGGATCCGGTTTCATCAAGGCACCCCCGTCGTCGACCACCTCGGGTGAACCGGCCGGCCCGCTGGCGCTCGGTGGGCCGGTGCAGAGGCGCCCGCTTTGGACGGCGCCGGTGTTGCACCAGTAGTGTTTCGCCCCTTCGCCGGAAACGGCAATGGATTCGACGTCCGCATACGCCTTCGGGAACCGTGCGGCAACCCAATAACGACGCTCCTCCCGGAATTGGCCGGGCGGAGCGTTCGTGTGAACGAAGGACGAACATGAGCAAGGGCATTCTGGGGCGCAAGCTCGGTATGACCCAGATTTTCGATGACGAGAACCGGATGATTCCGGTGACCGTTATCGAGGCTGGGCCTTGTCGCGTTGTGCAGCTCAAGACTCCCGAGCGCGACGGGTATGCCGCAGTGCAACTCGCGTTCGGTGAAACAAAAGCCAGTCGTTTGTCGCAACCCGAATTGGGCCATCTCAAAAAAGCAGATGCACCGGCGTTGCGCCATCTTGCGGAGTTGCGTGTTGACGATCTTGCCGCATTCGAAGTCGGACAAGTCATCGGCGCCGACGTGTTTTCGAACGGTGAGCGCGTCGACGTGAGCGGTATCAGCAAAGGAAAAGGCTTTGCGGGCGCAATGAAGCGTCACAACTTCGGTGGTCAAGGCGCATCGCACGGTAACCACAAGCACCACCGTGCACCCGGCTCGATTGGCGCATGCGCGACCCCTGGTCGCGTGTTCAAGGGTTTGCGCATGGCCGGTCAGTACGGAAACACCAACGTCACGACATCCAATCTGCAAGTCGTCAAGGCCGACGCGGAGCGTGGACTGTTGCTCGTCAAGGGTGCAGTTCCGGGCGCGTCCGGTTCGCTGGTGTTTGTGCGCAGTGCAGCGAAGGAGCGCACGCGATGAACATTGATGTGAAGTCCGCAGCCGGCAACGTTGTTGGCCAAACCGAGCTTCCCGACGCGTATTTCGGCATTACGCCGAACGTGCCGGTGATGCACCAAGTGGTTACGGCGCAGCTCGCTGCAGCACGCGCCGGAACGCAAAGCACGAAGACTCGCGGTGAAGTATCTGGCGGTGGCGCAAAGCCATGGAAGCAGAAGGGCACTGGTCGCGCCCGTGCCGGTTCGAGCCGTTCGCCCCTGTGGCGCGGTGGTGGCGTCGCACTTGGCCCGAAGCCGCGTAAGTACGACCAGCGCACACCGAAGAAGATGGTGCGCCTCGCGTTGCACTCGGCACTCTCGGACCGTGCGGCCGAGAACAAGATTGTTGTCGTTGATGATTGGGCGATGGAAACCGCAAAGACCAAGCGCGCGCTCGAAGTGCTTACCGCGCTCGGTCTGCGCACGAAGGGTGAGCGCGACGCGCGTTTGCTCATCGTGGTCGACTACACCGAAGAGTCGGTGTGGTTGTCGTTCCGTAACCTGAGTCCGTACGTGCAACTCATCTTGCCGCGCGAACTCAACACCTACGACGTGCTCAACAACGACTGGCTGGTGTTTAGCCAGTCGAGTCTCGACAAGGTGGTAGGTCGCCTCTCTGGCATCGCTACCGACGAAGTCGAAATCGAAGTTTCGTTCGACGGGGGTGACGAATGAGCACGCGTGAAATGGCGCAGCTCCGAAACCAAGCGCAGCACCGAACGGTGTTGTTGCACCCGGTGGTTTCCGAGAAGTCCTACGGCGGGTTCGACGAAGGCGTGTACACGTTCGTCGTTGCGCCCACTGCAAACAAAATCGAAATTAGGAACGCCGTCGAGTCCATTTTCGATGTGACGGTCGTCAAAGTGAACACCATGAACCGTGGCGGAAAGCGCAAGCGCAACCGTCGCACCGGAACGTTCGGAACTCAAGCGAGCGAAAAGCGCGCTGTGGTGACGCTCGCTCCTGGTCAGCGCATTCGGGTGCTTGGGGAGTAGGTATGGCAATCCGTAAACGCAAGCCCACGAGTCCGGGGCGTCGCTTTCAGTCGGCTTCGGACTACAAGGACATCACCAAGAGCACGCCGGAGCGCTCGCTCACGATTCCAAAGCCCAAGACGGGTGGACGTAACGCGCATGGACGCATTACGTCGCGATTCCGTGGCGGCGGCAACAAGCAGCGCTACCGCATCATCGACTTCCGTCGCGACAAAGATGGTGTGCCGGCAAAGGTCGCAAGTATCGAGTACGACCCGAACCGCAACGCGCGCATCGCGCTGTTGCACTACCTCGACGGTGAGAAGCGTTACATCATCGCCCCCGCAAACTTGCAGGTTGGCGATATGCTCCAAAGCGGTCAAGGTTCGGACATCCGGGTGGGCAATGCCATGCCGCTGCGGTACATCCCGGTTGGTACTACCGTGCACAACGTCGAACTCAAGCCCGGCGGTGGCGGCAAAATGGGCCGCGGCGCTGGCAGTGCGATCCAACTCGTGGCGAAGGAAGGCAAGTACGCCACGTTGCGTCTGCCGTCCACCGAAATGCGTCGTGTTCCGATCGACTGCCGGGCAACGGTTGGCGAAGTCGGAAACTCTGAAGCGCAGTTGATCAGCGTCGGAAAAGCCGGTCGCTCGCGCTGGAAGGGCCGCCGTCCGCACGTTCGTGGTGTGGCGATGAACCCCGTGGACCACCCCCTTGGTGGTGGTGAAGGTAAGAGCTCGGGAGGACGTCACCCGGTCTCGCCGTGGGGCAAGCCAGAAGGCCGTACCCGGGCGCGTCGCAAACCGTCCGACGCACTCATCATCCGTCGTCGTCGTGGTCGCAGAAAGTAGTTCCTCATGCCGCGCAGTTTGAAGAAAGGCCCCTTTGTCGACGAACACCTCGCCAAGAAGGTGGACGCGATGAACGAAGCCGGAGAAAAGAAAGTCATCAAGACCTGGTCGCGTCGCTCCACGCTGACGCCGGACATGGTTGGTCACACCCTCGCAGTGCATGACGGTCGCAAGCACGTGCCCGTTTATGTGACCGAGTCCATGGTCGGCCAAAAGCTGGGCGAATTCGCACCGACGCGCACGTTCAAGGTGCATGCCGGCCAAGAAAAAGCAGTTCGGAAGTAACCATGGCGCTGACATCTCTTCAAGAAATTCGCCAACGACCCCAGGCGCGAGCCACGGTTCGTTACTTGCGTCGTTCGCCTTACAAGGTGCGCCAAGTTCTCGACCTGGTTCGGGGCAAGAGCGTCGAAGAAGCGCGCCAGATCCTCGAGTTCTGCGAGCGCGAAGCCGCCACCGAAGTGCTGGCACTGTTGGAGTCCGCTGCGGCGAATGCAGAGCACAACCACCAGATGCTTGCGGATGAGTGCTACGTCGCAGTTGCGTTCGCCGACGAAGGCCCGACAATGAAGCGTTTCTCGCCGCGAGCCCGTGGGCGCGCCGGCAAGATCCGTAAACGCACGTCACACATCACGATCGTGTTGGCGCGCTTTACCGATGAAGAATTGCGCGGGAATGCATCCGTCAGCGGATCGAGTGGTGCGGCGGCCCGTCGTCGCGAACTGCGTCGTCGTCGCGTCGAGGCTGCCTCGGCTGCGGCCGCAGCCGACCACGACCACGATCACGATCACGATCACGACCACGACCACGACCACGATCACGACAACGACAACGACAACGGCCACGAAGCGGCTGAAGCAGCACCGAAGGCGCAGCGCAAGTCTAAGAAGGCTGCAGCCGAAGCCGACGCCACACCTGAGGCGACGGACGCATCCACAGAAGAGCAGGGCGAATAATGGGCCAGAAAGTCAACCCGTACGGGTTCCGACTCGGCGTTATCACCGACTGGAAGTCGCGGTGGATCGCCGACAAGAAGGAATACACCGACACGCTGATCGAAGACTGGAAGATTCGCGACTTTTTGCGTCGCGAACTCAGTCATGCAGCCGTGAGTCGCGTCGAGATCGAACGCACGCGTGACCGTTTGCGCGTTGACCTTTACACCGCACGTCCGGGCATCGTCATCGGGCGTCGTGGCGCAGAGGTCGAGCGTTTGCGCGCCGCGTTGCTCAAGATCACAAACAACCCCAAGGCTCAGCTCAACGTTCAAGAGATCAAAGAGCCCGAGCTTGACGCTGCGCTGATTGCGCAGGGTGTTGCCGATCAGCTTGCCGGCCGTGTCTCCTTCCGTCGGGCCATGAAGCGCGCCGTGCAAACCGCAATGAAAGCGGGTGCGCTCGGCATTCGCGTGCAGTGCAGCGGCCGTCTTGGTGGCGCCGAAATGTCGCGGCGTGAGTGGTACCGCGAAGGCCGTGTGCCGCTGCACACCTTGCGCGCCGACATCGACTTTGGGTTGGCGGCGGCCGCAACGTCAGCCGGGCGCGTTGGTGTCAAGGTATGGATCTACAAGGGCGACATCCTCCCGTACAAGAGTGCGGCCGAAGACAAGATCGCCAAAGAAGCAGCTATGGCCGTGGGCGAAACTGCGGGCCAGGCCACGGGCCGTCGAGTTGTGAGCGCTGGTGGCGGAAAGCGTCGTCCAGTCGCCGAGCCGGTTCCGGAATCGGCGATCGCCGAGGGCGAGGAACTGCCGACCGAAACTCGCGCGCTCGTCAGCGAGGCGGATCCGGAGTTGGAGCGCTTGCTGGCCGAAGAAGAAGAAATCGAGCGTCGCACGCGCCAGACCCACGAGGCGCCGCACTTCCGGGCGGAGGACTAACTCATGTTGATGCCCCGAAAGACTCGCTTCCGCAAACAGCAGCGCGGTCGCACCACCGGTGTTGCCAAGGGTGGCAGCACATTGGTGTTCGGCGACTTCGGTATCCAAGCGCTGGAACCGGCGTGGCTGACGAACCGTCAGATCGAAGCGGCTCGTATTGCGATGACCCGGTACATCAAGCGTGGCGGAAAAGTTTGGATCAACGTGTTTCCGGACAAGCCGGTCACACAAAAGCCGGCCGAAACGCGCATGGGCTCTGGTAAAGGAAACCCGGAGCGGTGGGTAGCCGTCGTGAAGCCCGGTCGCATTCTCTTCGAGCTCTCTGGTGTCACCGAAGACATCGCCCGCGAAGCAATGCGGTTGGCTATTCACAAGCTTCCGATGAAGGCGCGCTTTGTCGTGCGTCAGGACGAGGTGTGAGATGAAGTCCTCCGAATTGCGCGATCTCAACGACGCGTCGCTCGTGCAGCGACTGGTTGAGACCCGCGAAGAACTGTTCAACCTGCGGTTTCAAATTGCGACCGCACAGTCCGACAAGAGCGCCCGGCTCAGTGAGCTTCGACGCGATGTCGCACGGATCGAAACGCTGATCCGTGAGCGCGAGATTGCCGCGGCCGAAGCGGTCAAGGAGAACGCATGAGCGAGATTGAGCCGACCGAGCGCGCCGAGCGCAAAGTTCGGGAAGGAACGGTTGTGTCCTCGAAAATGGACAAGACCGTGGTGGTCGCCGTCGTCGATCGGGTGCGGCACAGCCGGTACTCGAAGACTATGCAGCGCACCACGAAGTTCTACGCCCACGACGCCAGCTTCGATGCACGCGAGGGTGACCGCGTGCGCATCGCTGAGACTCGACCGATGTCGCGTCTGAAGCGCTGGCGGGTTGTCGAAGTCCTCGAGCGCGCACGGTAGGGAACCCAGATGATTCAGCAAGAGAGTCGTTGCAAAGTTGCCGATAACTCGGGCGCACGCGAGGTCCTATGCATCAAGGTCCTCGGTGGTACTCGACGTCGGTATGCGAGCATCGGCGACGTATTCGTTGCCACGGTCAAAGACGCCAACCCTGGCGCGGCCGTGAAAAAGGGTGATGTCGTCAAGTGTGTGCTCGTGCGGACCAAGAAAGAAAAGCGCCGTCCTGACGGGAGCTACATCCGATTCGATGAGAACGCAGCCGTGCTCATCAACGATCAGATGCAGCCTCGCGGGACCCGCATTTTCGGCCCAGTGGGCCGTGAGCTTCGCGATCGCAAGTTCATGCGCATCGTGTCGCTCGCACCGGAGGTGCTCTAAATGAAGTTTGTATACGGAGACACCGTGATCGTTATCGCGGGCAAAGATCGCGGCAAGCAAGGCACGATCAGTCGGGTCATGCCCGAGCGCGAAATGGTCATCGTGGATGGCGTCAACATTGCCAAGAAGCACCAAAAGCCGGTGCGGGCGATGATGCAGGCCGGCATCATTGATAAAGAAATGCCGCTGCCGGTGTCCAACATTGCAATCCTGTGCTCGAAGTGCGGACGGAGCCGTATTGGTTTCCGTATCGCTGACGACGGCACCAAGGTGCGCGTGTGCACGAAGTGTGACGGCCCGCTCCCGACGACGAAGAAGGAGAAGGCCAAGTGACCGCCACCTTGCCGCGTCTTCGGGCGCGTTTCGAAAAAGAACTCCGCTCGGAGCTGCAGCGCGAACTGGGCCTCGAGAACATCATGCAGGTCCCGACGTTCGAAAAGATCGCCTTGAACTGCGGTGTTGGCCGGGCGACGCAGCAGAGCTCGCTCATCGACGGCGCGGTTGCCGACCTCACGCAGATCTCCGGGCAAAAGCCCGTGGTGACTCGGGCGACCAAAGCCATCGCAGGCTTTAAATTGCGCGAGAACCAAGCGATCGGCGTCAAAGTCACACTGCGCGGTGCGCGCATGTGGGAGTTCTACGACCGCCTCGTCACGTTGGCGATTCCTCGCGTTCGTGACTTCCGCGGACTGAACCCCAAATCTTTCGATGGCCGAGGGAACTACACCTTCGGTATCAACGAACAGCTCATCTTCCCGGAAATTGACTTCGACAAAATCGATCAACCCCGGGGAATGGACATCACGATCGTCACAACGGCGAAGACGGACGAAGAAGGCCGTGCGCTCCTGACCGCGCTGGGCTTCCCGTTCCGTCGGAGACAGGGATAACTGATGGCTAAGAAAGCACTCATTAATAAGCAGCAGCGCAAGCCGAAGTTTGGCGTACGCGCGTACACGCGTTGTCGCCGATGCGGACGCCCGCGTTCGGTGTTCCGCAAGTTCGGCCTTTGCCGTATTTGTCTTCGGGAAATGGCTCACGCTGGCGAAGTGCCCGGCGTGACGAAAGCATCGTGGTGAGGAGGCAGCCATGGCTATGACTGATCCGATCGCTGACATGCTCACCCGCATCCGCAACGGCAACACCGCGTTTCACGACGAGGTGCGCATGCCGTCGTCCAAGGTGAAAGAGGCGCTCGCCACCATCTTGGAGCGCGAGGGCTATATCGACGGCTGGAGCGCCGCCGAGGTGGAAGGCCGTCCGGGACGGACATTGACGATCAAGCTGAAGTACACCGCTGATCGCAAGCGTTCGATCTCGGGTATCCGACGCATCTCGACGCCGGGCCTTCGCGTGTACACCAAGACCGACCGCGTACCGCGCGTGCTCGGTGGAATGGGTATCGCGATCCTCTCGACGAACCAGGGGCTTCTCACTGACCGCCAGGCTCGGGCCATGCGCGTTGGTGGCGAAGTGCTCTGCCACGTCTGGTAACGGAGCAACCATGTCACGCATTGGAAAAAAACCCATCACCGTGCCGTCGGGCGTCGACGTCGCCGTCTCGGGTTCGCACATCACGGTCAAAGGACCCAAGGGCACACTGGAGCACGAACTGCCTCCGGTCATCAACGTTGCTCGCGAGGGCGATGATCTGATCGTCGAACGCGCGAACGACGAGCGGGCGAGTCGCGCGCTGCATGGCCTGACGCGCTCGTTGGTTGCCAACATGGTGACCGGGGTCTCGACGGGCTTTGCGCGTGATCTCGAAATCGTCGGTGTCGGTTACCGTGCCGCCGCCGCCGGCTCGAACAAAATCGAGCTGCAACTCGGGTACTCGCACCCAATCACGTTCAATGCTCCCGACGGCATCACCTTCGAGGTTCCTGCGCCCACCAAGATCACGGTGCACGGGTACGACAAGCAACAAGTTGGCCAGGTAGCTGCAGACATTCGCAAGTTGCGCAAGCCCGAGCCCTACAAGGGCAAGGGGATCCGCTACGCCAACGAGCGGATCCTGCGCAAAGCCGGTAAGTCGGCGAAGTAGCCGAGGAGTATCGAAATGCACAGTAGAAACGAAGCTCGCACGCGCCGTCACGTTCGGGTGCGCAAGAAAGTGCATGGCACAGCCGAACGCCCGCGGCTCGCGGTGTTCCGCTCGAACAAGCACATCTATGCGCAGCTCATCGACGACGACAGCGGTGTCACGCTTGCGGCCGCGTCGACCATGGAAGCTGCGTTGCGCGCGGGCGCAACTGCAACCGTCGACGCTGCGAAAAAGATCGGTACCCTCATCGGTGAGCGCGCCAGCGCCGCCGGTGTGACAACTGCCGTGTTTGACCGGGGTGGCTTTCGCTACCACGGACGTGTTGCTGCGGTCGCTGACGGTGCCCGCGAAGCCGGACTGAAGTTCTAACAAAGAGGTTGCGAAATGGCCGAAGGCCAATTTGAAGAGCGCGTCATCACGATCAATCGAGTCGCCAAGGTCGTCAAGGGCGGTCGGCGGTTTTCGTTCACCGCATTAGTGGTTGTCGGCGATGGCGCGGGCAATGTGGGACTCGGATACGGCAAAGCCAAAGAAGTCCCGGCTGCGATCCAAAAGGGCATGGAAGAAGCAAAGAAGAACGTCTTTGCCGTTCCGCGCGCGGGTTCCACTATTACCCACGTGGTGTTGGGCGAACACGACGCAGCTCGCGTACTGATGAAGCCGGCTGCGCCCGGTACCGGGGTTATCGCAGGTGGCGCAGCACGCGTCATTCTCGAGGCCGCTGGTATTCATGACGTGTTGGCGAAGTCGCTGGGATCCTCCAACGCAATCAACGTCTCGCGAGCAACCATCGAAGGCCTGCGCAGCTTGCGTCGCCCCGACGACGTTGCGCGTGCGCGCGGCAAGTCACCTGAGGAAGTTTCCACCGGGGGCATGCTGCGCGCCTACCGCGAAACGAAGATGCAAAAGGCAACTGCTGAGGTGGCCTCATGACGACCCTGCGCGTCACGCAGATCAAATCAATGATTGGTATTACGCCCAAGCACCGCGGCACATTGCGGGCGCTGGGCCTCGGCAAGATCAACCGTACGAACGAGTTGCCCGACCGTCCCGAAATTCGCGGGATGCTTGCTCGGGTACCGCACCTCGTCGCGGTCGAGGAGGCATAAATGAAGATCCACGATCTCGCACCGGCACCGGGAGCAAAAAAAGAGCGCACCCGCGTAGGCCGCGGTATCGGCGGTAAGGGTAAGACCGCCGGTCGTGGCTCCAAAGGTCAAGGCGCGCGCGGCACCATCCCCGCACGGTTCGAGGGTGGTCAGACGCCGCTGCACCGGCGTAGCCCGAAGGCAAAAGGTTTCCGTAACCCGTTCCGCGTCGAATACGTCGTGGTGAACTTGGACGTCCTCGCCGAAGTCGACGCTCCGACGATCGACCCGGGTGTCTTGCGCGGTCGTGGCCTTATCGCAAAGCAGGGCCTGGTCAAAGTGCTTGGACGCGGTGAGCTCACCAAGGCGGTCACCGTGCGGGCCCATGCGTTTTCGGCGTCCGCCCGGGCTGCGATCACTGCTGCCGGTGGCCAAGTCGAAATCATTCCTGCACCCTGGGGCGATCGTCGTCCGCCGGCGCAGGGCAACGCCCTCACCAACCGTTAAGCTCGGCGCTTCCGGGGATTTCCCCGGAGACCCGGTTCTCTCCAGGAGGCTTCAAGCGTGTTTTCCCGCTTGCGGAACATGTTCCGGGTTCCCGACCTGCGCAAGAAGATCCTTTTCACGATCTGCGTCATTGCGCTGTTCCGGTTTGGGACGTACCTGCCGCTGCCCTACATCGATCTGTCGACCGTAAAGCAGATCTCAGATCAAGCCACCCAAAACGGTGTCGTGGGTCTGTTGAACCTCTTCTCTGGTGGAGGGTTACTGCACGGCGCAGTCTTCGCGCTGGGGATCATGCCCTACATCACGGCATCGATCATCATGCAGTTGCTGACGGTGGCTATTCCGAAGCTGGAACAGTGGCAGCAGGAAGGGCAGACCGGCCAGAAGAAGATCACCCAGTGGACGCGCTACGTCACGCTCGTGTTGGCCCTCGTCCAGTCGGTGGGGCTCACCATTGCGTGGAGCCGGGGTGGCAACTTCCTCGGGACTCAGCTCAATAGCATTTTCTTGGGACAGCTCAACATCTGGCGTGGTGCGCTCGTGGTGGTTTCGCTGGTCGCGGGTACGGCGCTCGTGATGTGGTTCTCTGAGCTCATCACCCAACGCGGTATCGGGAACGGTATGTCGTTGCTGATCTTCACCTCGGTGGTTTCTCAGCTTCCTGCGCAATTGGTCGGGGTGTGGCAGGAAGGTACCAAGCTGCAGTTCTTCGTGATCATCGGTGTGGGTCTCGCCATGATTGTGGGTGTCGTCTTCGTCGAGTCGGGGCAGCGGCGAATACCAGTGCAGTTCGCCAAGCGGGTCGTCGGCCGCCGAATGTATGGCGGGCAGAGCACGTTCATCCCGCTCAAGGTCAACCAAGCGGGTGTGGTTCCGGTCATCTTTGCGAGCACCCTGCTGCAGTTCCCGGCAGTGATCGCTCAGATCACTCCGTGGACCGGATTCCAGAAATGGGTCGACACGCACCTCGTGCAGGGAACGGGGTGGATCTACATCTCGCTCTTTACGTTGCTCATCATCTTCTTCACGTATTTCTACAACGCCATTGCGTTCAACCCGCAGCAGCAGGCCGACATCATTCGGAAACAAGGCGGGTTCATTCCCGGGATTCGTCCCGGTCCCCCGACGGAGCGTTATCTCGCCCGAATCTTGAATCGGATCACGCTGCCCGGAGCAATCTTCTTGGCGATCATTGCGTTGGTGCCGTTGTTGGTCATCGCGATCTGGAATATCAAGAACTTCCCGTTCGGTGGCACGTCGTTGCTAATCACTGTGGGCGTGGCGTTGGAAACCATGAAACAGATCGACAGCCAACTCACGCTGCGTAACTACGAGGGTTTCCTGGCGACGCCATGACGCGCGCACCTCGGCTGCTGATCCTCGGGAAGCAGGGCGCTGGTAAGGGAACGCAGGCAGCACGCCTTGCCGACCACTACCGGGTGCTGCATCTCTCGACCGGAGACTTATTCCGGGCTGCGATTCGCGCGCGCACTCCCTACGGACAGTTGGCCCAGCCCTACATAGACGACGGCAACCTGGTGCCAGATGACGTTGTGGTGGGCATGGTGCGCGAGCACTTCGCTGCGCACATCGGGCCCGAGACCGGCTACGTGCTCGACGGTTTTCCCCGCACGGCAACGCAAGCGGAAGCGCTCGACGGCTTGATGGGTACCGAATCGCTCGACGTGGTGATTCACCTCGAGGTATCCGATGCGATCGTGCTGGACCGTTTGGCGGGCCGGCGTACCTGCACCGGTTGTGGGCAGATTTATCACGTGAATCACCCGCCGCAGCAGGGTTGGCGTTGTGATCTGTGTGGCGAGCCGGTGGTGCAACGCGACGACGACACCGAAGCAGCGATCGCGCGTCGGTTGGAGTTATACCGAGCCGAAACTGTGCCCTTGCTCGAGTACTACGAAGCTCAGGGATTGCTCGTCACTGTCGATGGCGTCGGCGCAACCGACGATGTATTTGCGCGACTGGTTGCGGTGGTCGACGCTCGCCATACCTCGGCCATTAGCTAACGATGCGTATGCGCATGACTCCACGTGACGCCGAAGCGTTGCGTTGGATGCGAGCTGCCGGTCGGGTGATTGCGGAGATGCACGAAGTATGCGCTCGCGCAGCAAAGCCTGGAGCAACGACGGCGGAACTCAATGCCGCAGCGTCGCAGGTCTTGGAGTTGCGCAACGCAACGTCGAATTTCCTCGGGTACCACGGATTTCCGGCAGTAATTTGCGCGTCGGTAAACACTGCGGTTGTACACGGAATCCCGAACGGTGACGTGTTGCGCGATGGGGACATCGTCTCGATCGATTGCGGCGCCATCGTCAATGGTTGGCACGCTGATGCGGCGATCACCGTCCCCGTCGGCGACGTTGACGAGGAGGCCCGCCGGCTGATCGATGCGACACGCGCGGCGTTGTCGGCGGCGATTGCATGCGCTCGTCCAGGGGTGCGCCTGGGAGCGATTGGGGCGGCGATCGAGACGACCGTTGGAGCCGCGGGTTTCGCGGTGGTGGAGGACTACAGCGGACACGGCATCGGGCGGGCCATGCATGAGCCTCCGGAGGTAGCGAACTTTGCCGGGGGCGCCGACCGCAAGGTTCGTCTGGAGCTCGGCAACACCATTGCAATTGAGCCCATCGTCGTAACGGGAGACGCCACGACCGATGTGCTCGCCGACGGCTGGACCGTCGTCACCAAAGACGGGGGCCGGGCCGCCCACTTCGAGCACACCATCGCAATTGGGCCTGATGGCGCCGAGGTCTTGACCCTGCCGTGGGGCCCTTTGGACCCGCCGACGGCACCCGTGTAATCTTCTCCGCCGTCCCTAAATCGGAAATTATTTCTGGGTCGACCTGACCCGCAGAAGGTGGTGTGCACACTGGCTAAGCCCAAGGACGACGCAATCCTCGTCGAGGGCACCGTTGTCGAACCGTTACCGAACGCAATGTTTCGGGTCGAGCTCGAAAACGGGCACAAGGTGCTTGCCCACATTTCCGGAAAGATGCGTATGCATTACATCCGCATCCTTCCGGGCGACAAGGTTCAAGTAGAGCTCACGCCCTACGACTTGAGCCGTGGTCGCATTACGTATCGGTACAAGTAGCTCGACCTGCGAGCAAGGAACGACATGAAGGTCCGACCCTCGGTCAAAAAGATTTGTGAAAAGTGCAAGGTGATCCGCCGCCACGGCGCGGTGCGCGTCATCTGTGAGAACCCCCGCCACAAGCAGCGGCAGGGCTAGGAGGCGAACACACCCATGGCCCGTATTGCCGGCGTCGACGTTCCGCGTGAAAAGCGAGTCGAAATCTCGCTCACCTACATCTTCGGAATTGGTCGTACAACTGCTCAAGAGATCTGTGACAACACCGGTACCAACCGGGATACGCGCGTACGCGATCTCACTGACGAAGAAATTGCAGCGCTGCGTTCGTACATCGACCAGAACTGCAAAGTCGAAGGTGACCTGCGTCGCGAAGTTGCGCAGAACATCAAGCGCAAGATGGAAATTGGCACGTACGAAGGCATCCGGCACCGCCGCGGCCTTCCGGTACGCGGCCAGCGCACCCGCACGAATGCGCGTACCCGCAAGGGACCGCGCAAGACCGTGGCGGGGAAGAAAAAGGCCGCTAAGTAGGTAAAGGGAGTTATTCGTGGCAAAGCCCGCAACGACCGGCCGCAAGCCGCGCCGCCGTGAACGAAAGAACGTTCCGTACGGCATCGTGCACATCAAGTCGTCGTTCAACAACACCATCGTCAGCATTTCCGACCAGCAGGGCAACGTCCTTTCGTGGGCATCGTCCGGCAACGTCGGGTTCAAGGGATCTCGCAAGTCGACCCCGTTCGCTGCGCAGCTCGCCGCCGAGACCGCGGCTCGACGCGCCATGGAACACGGAATACGCAAAGTCGATGTCGTGGTGAAAGGTCCTGGCTCAGGTCGCGAAACCGCTATTCGCTCGATTCAAAACGCCGGTATCGAAGTCGTCGGAATCAAAGACGTCACTCCGATGCCGCACAACGGATGCCGTCCTCGCAAGCGGCGGAGGGTCTGATCATGGCTCGTTATACCGGTCCTGTGTGCCGCCTTTGTCGGCGTGAGCGCATGAAGCTCTTCTTGAAGGGCGCGAAGTGCGAAACGATGAAGTGCCCGATCGAAAAGCGTCCGTACCCGCCGGGTCTGCACGGCCGTGGTCGTGTGCGCGACAGCGAATACCTTACGCAGTTGCGCGAGAAGCAAAAGGCACGTCGTATCTACGGTGTGTTGGAGCGTCAGTTCCGCACGGTGTACGCCGAGGCGGCGCGCCAAAAGGGCATCACGGGTGAAAACCTGCTGCGTATGCTCGAACTCCGGCTCGACAACGTCGTGTTTCGTGCGGGGTTTGCGGCGAGTCGCAACCAGGCCCGTCAGTTTGTTCGTCACGGGCACATCCTCGTGAACGGCAAGCGCGTCACCGTTCCGTCCTACGAAGTCCGCAAGGGCGACAGCGTGTCGTTCCGCGAGAAGTCGAAGAACTGGATTGTGATCCGACACAACCTCGACACCTTGGACCACACCGTTCCGATGTGGCTCGAGGTGGCGTCCACCGAACTTACCGCCACGGTTCGTGATCTCCCGCTCCGCGAGCAGATCGACATCCCCGTGCGCGAGCAGCTCATCGTCGAGCTCTACTCCAAGTAGTCCGAACTAGGGCATTGCCCCGCATCTGTGAAGTGAGCAGTCCATGCTGATCATCCAGCGTCCAGAGATTGAAGCCGGCGAACCGGAAGGCACCATTCAGTCCTTCTCGATCGCACCGCTCGAGCCGGGCTTCGGTCACACCCTCGGTAACGCCATCCGGCGCACGTTGCTCTCCTCGATTCCGGGGGCGGCAGTTACTCAGGTGCGTTTCGATGAAGCGCTCCACGAGTTCGACACGATTCCCGGCGTAAAAGAGGACGTCACCGATCTCATCTTGAACATCAAAGACATCGTGATGACGTGCACAGCCACCGAGCCGATCAGTCTGCGCCTTGACGTGCGCGGCCCGGCCGAGGTGACGGCGAAAGACATCCAGACCACGTCGGATGTAGAGATCTTGAGCGGCGATCTGCACCTCGCAACGGTCAACGACAAAGGGCGTCTCTCCCTCGATCTCACGATCGAACAGGGTCGTGGTTACCTCTCGTCGGATCGGGGCAAGCGCACGACGACCATTGGAGTTATTCCGGTCGACGCCATCTTCTCGCCGGTGCGACGCGTCTCGTTCTCGGTGGAGCCCACCCGGGTGGAGCAGGCCACCAACTACGACAAGCTGAACATCGAAATCGAGACTGACGGTTCGATCTCGCCCCGTGAGGCACTTGCGTCGGCGGGCGACACGCTGCGTAGCTTGATCAGCTTGGTCGCGGATCTTTCGGCAGAGCCCAAGGGCCTTGAACTTGGCGAAGTGTCGACGACGACGAGCACCTCGCCGGACCTCGATCTCGCAATCGAAGAGCTCGACCTCTCGGAGCGACCGCGCAACTGTCTCAAGCGGGCCCGCGTCGACACCATTGGTCAGCTCGTGATGAAGACCGAAGACGAACTGTTGGCGATCACGAACTTCGGTTCGAAATCGCTCGACGAAGTTGTACAAAAGCTCGACGAGCGCGGTCTTGCGCTGCGGGTCAAGGAGTAACGCATGCCTGCACCGAAGAAAGGCCCGCGGTTCGGCCGCAGTGCCGGTCACCAAAAACTCATGATGGCGAATATGGCAGCCAGCCTCTTTGAGGCGGGTGCGATCACCACGACGCTTACGCGCGCGAAGGCGCTGCGCCCCTACGCCGAGAAGTTGATCACGAAGGCAAAACAAGGTGGGGTTCACCGCCAGCGACTCGTCGTTGGACGCATCCACGATAAGAGCGCGGCCGCGATGCTGTTCAATGATATTGCCCCGCGTTACGCCGACCGGAATGGTGGGTATACCCGTATCTACAAGTTGGGTCCGCGCCCGGGCGATAACGCGCCGATGGCGCGTATCGAGCTGGTCTAACCCGCAGGCGACCCTGGAGGTCGTCGTTCATTGAGTTTCCACGAAGCCCCGGCCACCGTTGCCCTCGTCATAGCGTACGACGGCACCGACTTTCGGGGCTTCGCCGCGCAAGGCGACGATGTGCGCACCGTTGCCGGTGAGCTCAATCGCGTGCTCTCCAAGGTGACGCGTCGCAAGGTCGAAGTCGCGTGCGCGGGTCGAACGGATGCCGGCGTGCACGCGTGGGGCCAGGTCGTAAGTTTTGCGGCCAGAACTTCCGCGGATCTCACTCGGATCGTGCGCGCCCTGAACGGGATGCTGGGACCCGAGATTGTTGTGCGTGATGCGTGGATTGCGGCGGACGGCTTTGACGCTCGCCACTCGGCGACCGGACGTCGCTATCGCTACACCGTGCTGAACACGCCAAGCGCAGATCCATTTCTGGCCCGCTACGCGTGGCATGTTCCCGACGCACTCGACCTAGCGGTAATGCGGCTGGCGGCGGATGTTGTTATCGGCGAGCATGACTTCGCATCGTTTTGTCGAAAGGGGCCCGCGGGTTCAACGACCAAACGCATGGTGCGCGAATCTCACTGGACTGATCTTGGGAACGGTATCTTGCGCTACGAGGTTGAAGCCACTGCGTTTTGTTGGCAGATGGTGCGCTCACTCGTGGGCACGTTGGTCGAGACGGGCCTTGGAAAGAAGCGCCCAGGCGACATGCTCAGCATTCTGCGAGCCCGCTCACGGGCGGCGGCCGGTAATCCGGCCCCGCCGCACGGGCTGTGCCTCCACGAGGTGACGTACGACTAGCGGAGCTGTTTCTTTGCTAGTTCGTGGTGGTCGTCGGGAACAGCGAGTTCAGGTCGCTGGGTGTTGCCGGAGGTGTGAAGTCACTGGCCTTCGGAGTTGAGACCTCGGTTGCTTCGAGCGCAAAGTTGGTCTTGCCATCGTCGGTCGCCTTCCAGAGGAGCACAACACCGGTGTCTTTGTCTACGCAGCTCTCGACTTTTCCGGAGCCGAGGTCGGGCAAGCTGTAGGTGGCACAGGTTGCAGTTCGGCCGGCAATTTGTTTTTCGCCGATGAGCGTCACCCCAGGAAGATCTTTGGTTTTGAGGATTTCGGTGAGCCAGCCATCACCTACACCGGCATACCCCTTGAAAAAAGGGGAGCTGTCGACCTTCGAACATGAAACATCTGCATTGCCGACATTGCTGCAAACCACCCATGTCTTCGAATCTTCTTCGTAGATCGCCGTATCGCCGGCGAGGAGGAATGCCCGTTTCGGCGGGTCTTGGATGATCGTCGAGGTCGAGCCGTCCGAGTAGCGGTAGGTGATTTTGACCTTTGCGTTGTTGCCCTTCTCGACGAGCTTTGCGTAGGCGTTGTCGTTCTTCGAGCTGGATCCCCCTCCACCGCCGCAGGCACCAAGGGCGATAGCGAGCAATCCAAGAGCGAGCAAGCCGAGCGGGCGACGCATAGGGACTCCTTGACGGGTGTTGGCCGCAGATCCTAGACCCCGGCGGGCCCTAGGGTGGAGCGGGTTGCCAATGCCGGGTTTGGGTGCCGCCGGGGCGTCGGATTGCCCAATTCGCCAGCCCGCCGCTAGCCTTACGGGTCGCATCTTGGCCTGCCATTTGGGGGCCAAGTCTCTTACCGACGGAAGTTCACTATGCGTACATACCAGCCTTCGGCGGCCACCATCGAGCGCCAATGGCACGTCATCGATGCGGAAGGACTCGTTCTGGGCCGCCTCGCCACCGAAGTCGCGCACCTGCTGCGGGGCAAGCACAAACCGACATGGGCTCCCCATGTCGACACGGGCGATCATGTCATCGTGATTAACGCGTCGAAGCTGGACGTCAGCGCGCGGCGTGCGACGAAGGAATACCACCGTCACTCCGGTTACCCGGGTGGCTTGCGCACCATGACGCTCGGCAACATGTTGAACAACAACCCGGAGCGTCTGATTCGCTTGGCGGTCAAGGGCATGCTTCCAAAAGGGCGCCTCGGTCGTCAGATGATTAAGAAGCTGCGTGTCTATTCCGACGCGTCACACCCGCACATCGCGCAGTCGCCGTCACCGCGCGTTATCGCTACTCGCAAGCCCGCCTGAAAGGAACGCTGTGCCTAAGCCCCTCATCCAGACGACTGGTCGTCGCAAAACCGCAGTCGCTCGGGTCCGTATTCGTCCCGGTACCGGCAAGATCGTGGTGAACGGCCGTGCGTTTGAAGAAGCGTTCCCCGTCTTGACGCATCGCGTGCTGGCGACGGAAGCATTGCGTATTACCCAGACCGCCGATGTCTACGACGTCGACGCCACGGTTGATGGTGGAGGTATCAGCGGCCAAGCCGGAGCATTGCGTCTGGGAATTGCTCGAGCGCTCAGCACGCTCGATACCGACGCGCGTCCGCCGCTCAAGAAAGCAGGCTTGCTCACGCGTGATGCACGGGAGAAGGAGCGCCGTAAGTACGGGCTCAAGAAAGCCCGTAAGGCGCCGCAGTACTCGAAGCGCTAACCCGGAAATTGTGCTCGGCGCAGGGGAACCCCTGCGCCGAGTCGCGTTCCGGCCAGTACGATCGTTGCCGTGACTCTTCGCTTTGGAACGGATGGCGTACGCGGCCTTGCGAATGTCGAGCTCACCCCGGAGGCGGTGCTCGCGCTGGGGCGCGCCATCGCGCAGCACTTCGGAATTGAGCGGCCCTATCTCATGGCCCGTGATACCCGGCGCTCCGGACCACTCCTTGAATCCGCGCTCGCTGCCGGTCTGGCGGCAGAAGGTGCGAATGTTCAAGAAGCTGGGGAATTGCCTACCCCGGCGTTGGCGTGGTTAGCGGAAGAACGCGATTGTCCCGCAGTCATGTTGACGGCGAGCCACAACCCGTTCGGCGACAACGGAATCAAGGTGTTTGCACGTGGGGGCAGCAAACTCAACGACGCCGATCAGTGCGCAATCGAATCGCGTTTGCAGGCAGTCGTCGCAGGAACAACAACTGCCGAGGCGAGGGCCAATGCGGCAGTAGGCGTGGTGCAGCGCATTGCTGGTGCGACCGATCGGTACATCGTGCAACTCCTCAGTCAGGTGCAAAACGAATTCGCATCGCAGCGGGTCGTTGTTGATTGCGCGAATGGTGCAACCTATGGAGCAGCGCCGCGCGTATTGCGAGAACTCGGCGCAATCGTCGAGGTCATTTCTGGTGTGCCTGATGGCTGCAACATCAATGACGGTTGTGGGGCGACGCACCCCGAAGTGGTTGCGGCGGCAGTGGTCGCAGCGGGTGCCGATGTGGGATTCGCGTTCGACGGTGACGGCGATCGCGTGATTGCGGCCGATGCGGCCGGAAACATCGTTGACGGCGACATGTTGCTCGGTATGCATGCTTTTGCACTGGCGGATCGGGGCGAATTAGCGAAAAACGCGATTGCCTGCACCGTGATGTCGAACCTGGGCCTTCGTCGCGCCCTCGCCGAACGCGGTATCGAACTTGTCGAGACTCCGGTTGGCGATCGAGCCATTCTCGATGCGCTTTCCACCCGTGGCCTTTCGTTGGGTGGCGAACAATCCGGGCACATCGTGTTCTCCGAGATTGCGCCGACTGGGGACGGGTTATTGACCGCATTGCTGACGCTCGAACTCATGGTGCGCACCGGCAAATCGCTGGCCAACCTGGCCGCACCTTTCGTGCGCGTCCCTCAGGAGCTGCGTGCGGTGCGCGTTGGTGACGTTGCTCGACTCGACGGCGCGTCGGATGTGTGGTCAACGGTGGAGTCTGTGCGGGGCGCGTTCGGCGACGAGGGCCGAGTGCTTGTGCGTGCCTCAGGCACTGAACCGGTGGTGCGGGTCATGGTCGAACACCTTGACCCCCGAACCGCAAACGACACTGCAGAGCTCCTCGCGCGCACCGTAGCGGCGGCGCTCACCTAACGGCCGCCCGTTCCCGGCCACAACGCACCCCCTAGAATCTCGAAGTCATCGAGCGAGGAGACCGGCCGTGTGCGGCATCATTGCAGTTCTGCAGCGCGAATCGCGCCGGCCCGCACCGGACGTACCGGCAATCGCCGCGGAGCTTGGTGCGGCAGCCGAGCGTCTCGAAACCTACGCAGTCCTTGCCGCCGATCCGACGGTGGTTCTCCCGCCGGTTGCAACCGTTGTCAGCGCAGCGAATGCGGCCCTCAACGGTTTTCCGGGAGTGACGGCAATTTGTGCCGACGCGAATCGCGGACGTGATGTCCGCATCGCGATACAGCGTCTCGAAGTTGCATTGCGCGAGCTCGACGCGCGGCTCGACGCCGCTGCGGACTCCATGTCTCGGGCTCAGGTGGAGGCAATCACCACCGAGCTGCTCCCGATCCGCGATGCCATTTGGGCGGTGCGCTCGGATCGGTTCCGGACTGCAGACGCGGTCGAAGCGTTGGCCGGTTCCGACCTGGCCCCGGCATCGCTCGCCGGGTACTACGCGATTCAGCTTGCGTTAAGCGGTATCGATCGCCTCGAAGTGCGCGGCCGCGATTCGGCGGGCATTCACGTGATGGTGTCCGGAGTTACGGTCGATTGGTCCGATCCTGAGGTTGCTGGGCTGCTCGAAGGCCGCGTCGATGACCCGTTGTACTTGGACCAGTCCGTGCACATCGGAACTGCGATCGGGTTTGCGTACAAGGCCGCAGCCGAGATTGGTGATCTCGGGGACAACACTGCTCGCATGCGCGCATCGATCGCCGGTGACGCATTGTTGCGCAACGTGTTGCAGCGTCCTGGTGCCCGGGTGACGGTGTTCGGACACACGCGTTGGGCGAGCGTGGGAGTGATTTCCGAGGCAAACGCGCACCCGGTCAATGGTGCATGTGTCGGACAAACGCCGGAGCCATACGTTGTTGCGGCGCTCAACGGCGACATTGATAATTACGCAGACATTGCCGCACTTGAGCACCTCCAGTTCCCGACCGGCATCACCACCGACGCCAAGCTCATTCCGGCCCTTGTGGCCAAGCAGCTCCATCACGATTCCGTGGCCGATGCATTCCGCGCCGCAGTCACGCGGTTCGAGGGGTCGGTCGCGATTGCGCTGCAAGCCGCCGATGATCCGGACGTACTAATGCTTGCGCTTCGCGGAAGCGGTCAGGGACTCTGCGTCGGGCTCACCGAAGACTGCTACATCGTCGCAAGCGAACCGTACGGACTCGTGGAGGTGACGAGTCAGTACGTGCGCCTCGACGGCGAGACTCCGGCGAACCCGGGTGAGCCCGAACACAGTCGAGGCCAGATTGTTCGCCTGCACGCTTCCGATGCGGGGACACTCTCGGGCATTGTGCGTACGTCGTACGACGGACGCGCACTTGCGTACACCGAACGTGACGTCATTGCTGCGCAGATCACCACGCGCGACATCAATCGTGGCGACAACCCGCACTTCTTGTTGAAAGAAATTGCGGAAGCACCGCAATCGTTCCGAAAGACGCTCCGCGGTCATCTCCTCGAGCGCGATGGCCAACTGCATGTCGTGGTTGGCGATGACGTGCTGCCGGCCGACCTCGACACGAAACTCCGGTCGGGAGAAGTTCGCCGCGTCTTTGTGATTGGGCAGGGAACTGCGGCAATTGCCGGGCAAGCGTGCGCGCGCTTCTTGGAGACGCTGACCGAGCGCGCCGGAATCCCTCTTGCGGTGCAAGCGCTTCCGGCAACCGAACTTTCGGGGTTCCGGTTGGCAGACGATCTCAGTGATGCACTGGTGGTTGCCATCAGTCAAAGTGGCACGACGACCGATACGAATCGCACCGTGGACCTGGCGCGATCGCGCGGGGCATGCGTTGTTGCGATCGTGAATCGCCGCCAAAGTGATCTCGCCGAGCGCGCCGACGGTGTCTTGTACACCTCAGACGGGCGCGACATCGAGATGAGTGTCGCTTCAACCAAAGCGTTTTACGCGCAGGTTGCCGCAGGCATGCTGCTGGCTTCCGCGCTCACGGAACGCATGGGTGGTGCGACCGCGGCCGCGGACCAGACAGTTTTGCAGAGCTTGCGATCCCTTCCCGATGCCATGGACGAATTACTTCGCACGGCTCGGCCGCAAATTGCGCGCGCGGCACAACGGTATGCGCCGCATCGCCGCTCCTGGGCAGTCGTGGGGAGCGGTCCAAACTTCATTGCCGCGCAAGAGCTTCGGATCAAATGTTCTGAGCTGTGTTACAAGGCAATTGCATGTGATGTCATCGAAGACAAGAAGCACATCGACTTGTCCTCCGAGCCCATGATCTTGGTGTGCGCAGCCGGGCTTTCTGGTTCTACTGCCGACGACGTGGCGAAAGAACTTGCGATCTACCGTGCGCACAAAGCCGCGCCAATCGCGATCGTTAACGCCGGGGATGATCGGTACCGCGCCGCGGTGGAGTGCATCGAGGTGCCGGTGGTGCATCCCGACGTTGCGTTTATCCTGAGCGCGATGGCCGGGCACCTCTTTGGATACGAAGCGGCCTTGGCGATTGACGCCACTGCTCGGCCATTACAACAGGCACGCGCAACTATCCAGGAACACGCAACTGCGACGGTCATCTCGGAAGCAGAGTTTGCAGGGCTTTCCGAGGCACTCAGCGAATCAGCGGCGACATACTTTTCGCTACTGCGAACGGGCGCATACGACTGTGCCCTCGATGCCGAAATTGCGGTCCGCGTGGCATCGTTGTTTCGATATGCCACCGGGATGCTGCCGCTCGATGCCTACCAAATGGAATTCGGCAAGGTCGGTACGCCAGCAGTGGTGTTGGAGGATCTCACCGCAGCGTTGACGCGCGGCATCGAAGCGCTGACGCGTTCAATCGACACCATCAAACACCAAGCCAAGACGGTCACCGTAGGTATCTCGCGAGCCGATGACGCGTTGCTGCGGAACCGTTTGGTCCGCGAGATCATTGCAACCGGCCTCAGCCGCGACGGCCTGTCGTATCGAGCAATGCGAACCCTGGTGGCACTCGACCCAGTCGTGGAATCCGTGCTCGGGTACACGCGGTACCGCATCGCAGGCGATCCGGCCACGGATCACGCCATCATCGAGGTGATCGATCGTGCGGGGATCGCTGCGGGAATTCCCTCACGGGTCGAGCGGGAGCCTGTGTTGCGTGGTACCAAGCAACTCGTTGCGGACGAACGTGAAGTCACCGTGGCGCGTGGCCGTAACGATGGGCGTACCGTGATCTTTGTTCCCGAAGTCAAGAGCGGCAATACCGTCGGCATCGCGTTGCTGCACGTCAAGTTCAAAGAGCATGTGGACGCAACGACGATGCGATCGGTCCTGCTTGGCTATCGCAATCGGTACGCCGCGTTGAAGAGTGCGGTAACCGAAGTCGAACCAGGATTCGACGAAGCGGTACTCGGTCGTTTGGATGTCGCAAGTGTCTTGACCGAACCGGTCTACGTGCTCGCCGAGCGATGGCGCGCGTGAACCTCGTCGTTCCTTCGGGCACGCAGATCGTGGGCATTGGCTCTGATCTCGTGGATATCGATCGGTTTCGCCTCGCGTACAACCGTCGCGTGGGGTTGGCGGAGCGGCTGTTCAATGAGGAAGAACGTGCGTATGCATTCCGGCACGTGGACCCGGTGCCCCGACTTGCGGCGCGATTTGCCGCGAAGGAGGCGGTGATGAAAGCGCTCGGTGTCGGACTCGGCGCGTTTGGGTTGCGCGATGTTGCTGTGGCACGAGCGCGTAGCGGCGCGCCATCGGTGGCGCTCAGTGGTGCTGCAGCCGCGCTCGCAGCGGAACAGGGAGTGCGGCAGTGGTATCTCACGCTGTCCCACTCGGATCTCGTTGCCCTCGCGGTTGCAGTGGCGGCCGCCTGATGCAGGTGGTACTCACCGCGGGAGCAATGCGCGCTGCAGATGCAGCAGCGATTGTTGCGGGGACGCCGGAAACAACCCTGATGCATTGCGCCGGGAGTGCGGTAGCGCGTGAGGCGTATCGGCTTCTGGGTCGAGCGTACGGAATGCGCGTCTGTGTACTTGCTGGTCCCGGCAACAACGGGGGCGACGGGCGTATTGCCGCTGCGCTCCTGGAACGACGCGGCATTCGTACTGACATCGTCGACGTCGAAAAGGCAGACGACTACGAAATCGCTCGGGCGCTAGAGCGGGCTGATCTTGTCATTGACGCAATGTTTGGGACTGGATTCCGTGGTGCGCTGCCAGAGCATGCGGTGCGCGCCGTTCACGCAATTGGTGGCGCAGCGAGTCGGGTGCTGGCGGTGGACATTCCTTCCGGCGTGCACGCAACGAGTGGGCGGTCGGAAGGACCGTTTGTTTGTGCCGAACGCACGCTCACCTTTCAGGCGCGCAAGACCGGGATGTTCTTCGGCGTAGGGGCCACGGCGTGTGGCGAAGTGGTTGTTGCAGATATTGGCGTTGCCGTGGATGCACCGTGGGTCAATGACCACGCGGGTGTCGCACTGGTGGAAGATCACGACATCGCTCAATGGTGTGCGCCACGCGCGCGGGATGCCAACAAGTGGTCGGCCGCGGTGTTGGTGGTCGGGGGCAGCGCCGGAATGCCCGGCGCTCCGATGATGAGTGCGCGCGCTGCGCTGCGTTCCGGTGCGGGCATGGTGTGGTGCGGACTTCCTCCCCAGCCTGCCAGTGTGTTTGACCCAGGGGAGATCATTGTCCGGGCGTTGGCCGCGGATCCCGAGGGAGCGCGATTGATGCCCGAAGCGGCAAACAGCATTCGCGATCTCGCGCCGCGCTTTGGCGCGTTGGTGGTGGGGCCGGGACTCGGTGCCGATGCGCGTACCTCCGAGATGGTGGCACGCATCGTTGCCGAGGTCGCGACGCCGATCGTGCTCGATGCGGATGGGCTCAATGCGATTGCTGGTGATCTTGCGCCACTGCGGTTGCGGGCGCAACAGTTGGGTGCGCCCATTGTGTTGACTCCGCATGCCGGTGAATACGAGCGCCTTACCGGTCAGCGCGCCGATCGTGATCCCATCGCAGCTGCAACGTCACTGGCGCACGAGGCGCGAGCTACGGTGCTCCTGAAAGGACCAACAACGGTCGTTGCCGCCGTCGATGGTCGCGTTGCGTTGGTAACGTCCGGAGGTCCCGAGCTTGCGACTGCGGGTACCGGTGATGTGTTGAGTGGCGTCATTGCCGCGTTGATTGCTCAAGGAGCTTCCCCGTTTGCTGCCGCTGCGGCCGGTGCCCACATCCACGGACGCGCGGGCGCGAGTATCGGCCCCGGTCTCGTAGCGTCCGACCTCATTCCGGCATTAGCCCCTACGCTTGCTGCATTGTTCTCGAGGAGTTCTCATGTCCGAAACCGTCACTGATCTCATGAGCCACCCGGTTGTCACCCTGGCTCCCGACACGCCCATTGCCGACGCGGCCGACACCATGGCAGAACGTCGGTTCGGTGCGCTGCCGGTTGTTGACGCTTCGGGCGCATTGGTGGGCCTCTTGCGCGACGACGATCTGCTGGTTTCCGAGACAACGTTGCACGCGCCGGCAGTCATCAGTTTCTTCTCCGCAGAGATCGTGTGGCCGAGTTCAGCCCGCAAGTACGAAGAGGACCTGAAGAAATTTGTGGGCGCGACCGTGCGCGAGGTCATGACAACCGAGTTCCCCACGATTGCCTCGACCGCGTCGGTCGAGGACCTTGCCACGCTGATGCACGCAGAAGGCGCCACCCATATACCGGTGGTAGATGGCGAACAGCTCGTGGGGATCGTCGCACGCGGAGATTTGGTGCGGCACCTCGCGCGTACAACCTGACCGAAGGCGGCTCGCGCGATGGAGTACCGACCCGTATGGGCAGAAGTCAACCTGTGGGCGTTGCGTGCCAATGTCGCGGCACTCGTTGCGCACGTTTCTCCGGCGAGCGTGCTGGCAGTTGTCAAAGCGGACGCGTATGGACACGGCGCGAACGCGGTTGCGCACGCCGCGCTTGAGGCGGGAGCAACACGCCTTGGAGTTGCGCTGGTCGAAGAAGGTCAGCGGTTACGAGACGCGGGAATTTCCGCGCCGATCTTGCTCATGTCGGAGCCGGTGCCAACTGCAGCGCCGGCAACCGTTGCCCTGGGGTTGACGCCCTTGGTGTACACCTTCGCCGGTATCGAGGCGCTTGCAAAAGCGGTGGTCGAACTCGATGCCCCACGCCCGTATGCCGTGCATCTCAACATCGACACCGGGATGCACCGGGTGGGGTGCGCTCCCGGCGACGCGGTTGCGATGGCAGAGGCAATCGCTGCGTTCGAGGAGCTTGAGCTCGCCGGTATCTGTACCCACTTTGCGACGGCGGATCGCCCACGAGACCCGTACATCGAATACCAACGCGCACGGTTTTTTGAGGCGCTGCAGACACTTCGGGCTACAGGTCACAGCGAAGGCGTGATCCATCTTGCGAACTCGGCTGCAGCGATCACCCTTCCGGAGGTGCGCGCAGATTTTGTGCGAACCGGCATCAGCATGTTTGGCGTTCATCCGGTATCGGATGCGGCGCCCGATATTGCGCTCCATCCCGTACTGAGCCTGCACGCGCGTGTTACCTACGTTCACGAGATCCCGGCGGGTGCGTCGGTCTCGTACGGGCGTTACTACGCTGCGGCAGAAACAACTCGCATTGCAACCGTGCCGATTGGGTACGCCGATGGCGTACCGCGTGGACTCGGTTTGCGTGGGGGGAGTGTGTTGATTGGTGGAGTGCGGCGACCAATTGCAGGTGCAGTCACGATGGATCAGCTTATGGTGGATTGCGGCAATGATCGTGTGGAAGTGGGCGATGACGTGGTGCTGATCGGGCAGCAGGGCTCCGAGGAGATTTCGGTGCAGGAGTGGGCCGATCGCATGGACACCATCCCGTACGAAATCCTGTGCGGCATCAGCGGGCGCGTGCCTCGCCGGGTTCGGGGGTAACGGATGGCTCCCAAACCGCGAGATGCGGCGCTCGTTGTAGGCGGTGTCGTTAGCGCAGTGGCGGGCGCAGTTGGGCTGGCTTGGACTTCGCAGCGCGCATTTGTTGCCGCGGCACGACGACGCCCGGATCCCGAATCCGCGATCGAGTTCGTGTTCGACGAAATGTGGGACCTCACGACCTTCGATGGTGGGTCATTGCGGGTATACGCGCGCGGCGACGGGGCACCGATTCTCTTCTCGCACGGAGTCACGCTTTCGTCGCGCACCTGGGCGCGACAGTTCGAGACGCTTGCCGAACAAGGATTTCGAGTCATCGCGTTCGACCATCGCGGTCACGGCGCGTCCCTCCCCGGCGAACATGGTCACGGAGTGTCGTACTTGGAACGCGACGTAGCCACGGTGGTTGAAGCATTGGACCTCACCAACGCAGTGCTCGTGGGGCACTCGATGGGCGGGCTTGCAGTCCAGGGCTTTGCGTTGGGACATCCCACGGTGTTGCAGCAACGGGTTCAGGGATTGGTGTTGCTCTCCACGATGAGCCGGGCTCGCAACGTTGGTCCCTCGGTGATGCGCGAGGCACTTACTGCCGGTGTGCGCAACGGCCCCGCGCTGGGATCGATGATGGCGATGCCGAACTTTGGGTACATGCTGGCGCGCATTGGCTTTGGCCGTGATGCGCATCACACGCAGGTGGATTTCGTGCGCGAGATGATTGCCGAATGTCCCGCCGAAACGAGCCACGAAGCAACGACTGCTTTGTTGGACACAGATTTTTCGGACGAGCTTCCCCATATCAACGTCCCGGTGCTTGTCATCGTCGGGTCGGCGGACGTGATCACGCCTCCGCCGGATGCGCGTCGGCTTGCTCGACTCATTCCGGGCGCGCGCCTATCCGTGATGTCGGGCGCCGGGCACATGGTCATGTTGGAACGCTCCGATGAATTCAACGCCCTCGTTGCCGAATTTGCCAGGAGCGTGCAAACTGCGTCGACCGGCGGGTCGATAGGCGATGCGCGCCGAAAGGATGCGCGGTGACGGTCGCTCAATCGTGGGATGAACTTCGCAGTTCTGCACTCGGGTGCACCGCGTGCCCGCTTGCTACATCCCGCACCAACGTTGTGTTCGGATCTGGCGCGATCGATGCGTCCGTGATGTTTGTTGGAGAAGGTCCCGGCGAACGGGAAGACCTCAGCGGCGAACCATTTGTTGGGCGAGCCGGGAAGCTCCTCACGAGTTTGATTGAAGAAGTCGGGCTCACGCGCGAATCGGTGTACATCGCCAATGTGGTGAAGTGTCGTCCCCCCAGTAATCGCAACCCGCGTCCCGAAGAAATCGCAGCATGCCGGCCCTATCTTGAGACGCAAATTGCGATGATTCGGCCCAAGGTGATTGTCACGCTCGGGAATTTCGCGACCAAACTGCTGCTGGACACCGATACCGGCATTACGAAGTTGCGGGGGCAAGTGTTTCCCTATCAACCTGGGACCGTAATCATTCCGACGTTGCATCCGGCGGCAGTGCTGCGCGCCGGGGGCCACCCGTTGGCGAATGCGCGTGCGGACTTTCTGCTTATCCGGCGGACAATCGCGGGCGGCGAGGTTAGCGAGGTCGGCGCATGAAAATTGTTTCGAAGAATCCCGAGCAAACCGCAACAATTGCGCGTGCACTTGCCGAACTCCTTCAGGCCGGGGATGTCGTTGCGTTGCTGGGTGATCTCGGAGCGGGTAAGACAACGTTCGTGCGCTCCTGTGCGCAGGCACTGGGTGTCACCGAACCCGTGACAAGCCCGACGTTCACGATCGTGCACGAGTACACCGCCAACCCGATGGTGGTGCACATCGATGCATATCGCCTCGACTCGGCCGGCGAGTTTGTCGGCGTTGGGAGTGACGAATTGCTCGGCATCGACACGATTGCGTTTGTCGAATGGGCGAACCACGTATCGGACGCGTTACCGGTGGACCGGCTCGAGCTCACCTTGACGTGGGCCGATGGTCCGGATTCGCGCGAAGTCGAAATCACCGCTCGGGGGAACTGGGTGCAGCGGCGCCCGGCATTGCTGGCGGCACTGCGCGCCGTTGCTCCAGTAGACGAGGGCTGACGTGTACATCCTGGGCATCGATACTTCGACCAATCAGATATCCGTCGCGTTGAGCGCTTCGGGCAATGTGCTGGGCGCGATCACGTTGGAAAGCGGACGCAAGCACGCCGAGCATCTTCCGCCGGCGATTGCGTACCTGGCGGACGCAACGGCAGTGGGCATTCCGGCGCTCACTGCGATTGCGGTGGGCACGGGCCCGGGACTCTTTACCGGGTTGCGCGTCGGAATAACGACCGCCAAAGTCATGGCCCAGACCTTGCGCGTTCCCATTATCGGTGTACCCAGTTTGGATCTCCTGGCCTATCCGGTACGTACGACGCCCCGCCTCATTGCTGCCGTTATTGACGCACGTCGTCGTGAGGTGTTTTGGGCGCTCTACCGCTCCGTTCCGGGTGGAATTCAACGCGTGTGCGAGTACCAGGTGGGCGACCCGCGTGATCTTGCCAACGAACTGCAAGCGGTGGGCGATGACGTATTGATTGTCGGTGAGGGCGGAGTTCGATACCGCGAGTGCTTTGCGGAAGTGGACCGCGTGGAATTTGCCGGTCCCGAACACGTCACGCCGAGTGCGAGCGCGCTCGTGACGCTGGCCGCAGCGCGTATGGAACGCGAAGCGTTCTCCGCGGTCGAAGAGATTGTTCCGTTGTACTTACGCGAGAGTGACGCCGAAATTGGGGTCAGCTAATGGTGGCGCGTCCGGTCCCACGACCGTTTCGCATGCGGTTTCGTCCTATGCGACGACGCCACCTCCGTGCCGTGCTGCAGATCGAGACCGACGTGTACCCGAGCGGATGGACGCGCGGCATCTTTCTCAACGAGTTGTTACAAACCCAAACGCGTGGATATTGGGTTGCCAAAGTCGGTCGCCAGATCGTGGGGTATGTCGGCGTGATGTTTGGCGTCGACGAAGGTCACATCACGACGATTGCGGTCCATCGTGAGTGGCAACGCCAAAAGGTGGCAACCCGATTGATGATCCATGCGATGCGCGAAACCATTGCGCGGGAATACGACGCGCTCACGCTCGAGGCGCGAGTTTCTAATACCGGCGCACACGCCTTGTACGAACAGTTCGGCCTGCAATCAGTGGGCGTGCGCCCTGGGTATTACGCCGATAATCGTGAGGACGCAGTGGTCATGTGGGCACACGGGTTGCTGTTGCCGGAATACGTGGCGCGACTCGATGCGATCAGCGCGGACTGCGATGCTGTCAATACCGTCGAGGGGAGTTGAGATGCGCATTCTCGGAATCGAAACGTCCTGCGACGAAACTGCGGCCGCCATTGTCGAAGATGGCCAGCACATTTTGTCTTCGGTGGTGTCGAGTCAGGTCGATCTGCACGCCCGATTTGGTGGAGTAGTTCCTGAGATTGCGTCGCGTGCCCATGTCGAACTCATTAACCCCGTCATCGCCGAAGCGTTGGTCGAAGCGGGTTGTGAAATGCATGAGCTGGATGCAGTTGCGGCGACGTGTGGACCGGGTCTCGCCGGTGCGCTGCTCGTCGGCGTCAGCGCGGCCAAGGCGATCTCGCTGTCGACGGGCTTGCCCTACGTTGGCGTCAACCATCTCGAAGCGCACCTGTACGCAGCGTGGCTCGAAGAACCCGAAATCGAACTTCCGATGGCGGTACTGCTCGTTTCGGGGGGACATACGATCGTGATCGCGATGCGCGGCCCGGGGGAGTACCGCGTCCTTGGCGAAACCGTCGACGACGCTGCCGGTGAAGCGTTCGACAAAGTCGCGCGCGTGCTCGGTCTCGGATATCCGGGTGGCCCGGCCATTGATCGTCTTGCGACCCAGGGCAACCCAGAGGCCATTGCGTTTCCGCGCCCGATGTTGCGCGACGGATTCAGTATGTCGTTTTCCGGACTGAAAACCGCCGTGATCAACCATGTACGCGAACACCCCGATGCGAGTGTGGCGGACGTAGCGGCATCGTTCCAAGAGGCGGTGGTCGACACGTTGTTGGCGAAGCTCGAGTTAGCCGCCGATGCCTCGGAGGCGCGCATGCTGGTCATTGGGGGTGGTGTCGCAGCGAATTCTCGACTTCGGACCGGGGTCTTGGATCTGGCGGAGTCCACTGGCCGCCACGCGTTGTTGCCCCGATTGGCCTTTTGTACCGACAACGGCGCCATGATTGCCGCCGCCGCATACCATCGTCTCCACCGCGATGGCCCCACCCCACTTTCGGGTGGGGCGTATCCAAACCTGCGCCTGCCCGAGACCGTTGGCTAACGGCTTCTTGCGCGTTGCGAGCACCGTCGGGGCGCTGCTACCGTTCCCGCTGGCACTCTCGCCCTGAGAGTGCCAATCGAACGCATCGACCCCGCAGGTGGGGCGCATCGCTTGAGGAGAGCATCGAATGAAGCTGCAGCCGCTGGAAGACCGGATCGTTGTCCGACCGGCCGAGGCCGAAGAGACCACGGTGAGCGGGTTGGTGATCCCCGATACGGCAAAAGAAAAGCCGCAGCAGGGTGAAGTGCTCGCTGTGGGTCCGGGCCGTCGCACGGACACGGGTGAGCTCATCCCGACTGACGTCGCCACGGGCGACACGGTTGTGTACTCCAAGTACGGCGGAACCGAGATCACCGTTGACGGTGAAGACCTCTTGATCCTTTCGAGCCGTGACGTGCTCGCCAAGATCGGCAAGTAACTTCGTCAACCGAAACTATTCAGCGGCCGCCCTACGGGGCGGCCGCTTTGTTATTGCCGCAGTGGTATGCCGTTATGGAACGTCGCAGTACCCTCGCTGTATGCCGGGTGCACAACGCATACCTCGTCCTGCGAATTTCGCCCTCGGTGCACCAGCTCCATGGGCGCATCTCACACGCGCAGCGCGCACGTTTACGATCCACGAAGTTCGTTCGGCGTGTCGTTCATTGCCGCTGCCGCGACCCCCGCGTCATCTCCCGCGCGAACCACGGGTGGCCGCAGTATTGCTGACGTGTATGCAAGTTCACGATGAAGCCCATGTGGTGCTCATCAAACGGCCCGAGCACATGCCGACGCATCAGGGGCAGATCGCGTTTCCCGGCGGCGCCCACGAGCCCGAGGATGTTGATCTCCAAGCGACTGCGGTGCGCGAAGCCCGAGAAGAAATAGGGCTGGGCGATGTCGAACTCTTGGGCGAGCTCGACACGATTGCCACCGTCGCGAGCCCCTTTGTCGTCACGCCCTTTGTCGGCGTGGTTGCTTCGCCGACGTTCGTCCCGGATCCGGGCGAAGTCGATGCCGTTTTTTCGATCCCGATTTCCCAGCTCCTGGATGCCGAAATATTTCGGGAGGAGATCTGGGACCTGAGTGGAATCGAGCTCTTCACTCCGCCCGAGCAGTCGGTCTACTTCTTTGAGCTGCCAACCGAAACCGTTTGGGGAGCGACGGCTCGGATTCTGCGGGGATTCTTGGCCCATCTGGCCGGAATGCGGTGAGCGCCCGGATTCGGGTCCGTGGTCATTTTGTACTCCTCCTCGGCGCTCGAATGCCGATAACACCAACAGCCCGGCCGGGATGTGTCGGGGGTCCGCGGAGGAAATATGCAGACGGTTCCGTCGCCCACACAGTCGGTAACCACCGAGGGGAATCGAGCTCCGGGCAAGATCGCAGATGCGGTTCAGGCCCTCGAGGCGCTTGATCATGCGACGTTTCTCGAGGTCGTTATGCGCGAGGCGCAGCGTCGAAACGAGGCACTGATCCCGGTTGGACGCGCGTTGGCGTGCGAACTCTGGGACGAGGCATGCGCGGACGTGTTCCCGTCGCCGGTATTTGATGAATCCGTCTGGGCCGAAATTCGTCGCGATGGTCGTTGGGACCACCTGGTTGAGGTCGGCTGGCGCGATCTGCGCAGCCAGGCATCGCTCGTGGTCGACATCGTCGTGGACTCGCGTGGCGCGCGCGATGACGGGCCATCGCACGCGCAAGCACGTCGCTACGCGTACGACGACGAGGAGTAGCGAAGCGCCGATCACTGCAGGGCGCATCGTGCCCGGCGGGTCTGACGCTGTTTTGGAGGACGGGGTAACCTCCCGTCCTCTAGCAGCGCGCGGATCGGGGTGCCATGGAAGTCGAGATCGGTATCGGGAAGTCTGGTCGGAGGGCCTACGGGTTCGACGACATCGCAATCGTGCCGAGCCGACGCACTCGCGATCCTGAGGACGTTGACATCAGCTGGGATCTCGACGCGTTCCACTTCGACCTGCCGCTCATGGGCTCGGCGATGGACGGAGTGGTTTCGCCGCGTACTGCAGCAATCGTTGGGCAGCTTGGTGGCTTAGCGTGCCTCAATCTTGAGGGACTGTGGACGCGCTACACCGATCCCGAACCCATCTTCGAAGAGATCGCGCAACTCGCGCCCGAAAAGGCAACGGCGCGCATGCAGCAGTTGTACCTCGAGCCCATCAAAGAAGATCTGATCGGGCAGCGCATTCGCGAGATCAAAGACGCGGGCGTGACCGCATGTGCGTCCCTGACCCCCCAGCGCGTCGAGCAGTACACGCGCTTCGTTCTCGAGGCCGATCTCGACATCTTGGTGGTGCAGGGCACGGTGGTCTCGGCAGAGCACGTCAGTCGCACCGTCGAACCACTCAACCTCAAGAAGTTCATCCGCGAGTTCGAGTTGCCGGTCATCGTTGGTGGCTGTGCGTCGTATTCGGGAGCGTTGCATCTCATGCGCACCGGTGCCGCCGGTGTGCTCGTCGGTGTTGGTCCGGGCCACGCATGTACGAGTCGCGCCGTGCTCGGGATTGGCGTACCGCAGGCAACCGCAATTGCGGATGCTGCCGGCGCTCGCATACGGCACCTTGACGAAACCGGCGTGTATGTCCATGTCATCGCCGACGGTGGAATGCGTACCGGCGGCGACATCGCAAAGGCAATTGCGTGCGGTGCCGATGCAGTGATGTTGGGTTCGCCGCTCGCCAGCGCCTACGAAGCGCCGGGGCGCGGCTACCACTGGGGAATGGCTACGTTCCATCCCACGTTGCCGCGCGGCGCGAGGGTCTACGCCGGGCAAAAAGCATCGATGCAAGAAATCTTGATCGGACCGGCGCGCGAAAACGACGGAACGCTCAACTTGTTCGGTGGTTTGCGCACCTCGATGGCGACAACCGGACACGAAACGGTGAAAGAGTTTCAAAAGGCCGAAGTGATGGTGGCGCCCGCGCTGCAAAGCGAAGGAAAAGTGCTTCAGAAGTCACAAGGCGTTGGCATGGGTGCGCGCGGCTAGCGCCGCGTACGAACGAGGAGATCCGGGGATGGCCGAATTCGACCGTGTACTTGTCGTTGATTTCGGCGCGCAGTACGCACAGCTCATCGCTCGGCGCGTGCGTGAAGCGCATGTGTACTCCGAGATTGTGTCGCGCTCCACTCCGGTTGCAGAAATGCTTGCGAAACGCCCGACTGCAATCATTCTTTCGGGTGGCCCAGCGTCGGTGCACGTCGAGGGCGCGCCCACGATCGATCCCGCGATCTTTGCGGCCGGCGTTCCGGTGCTGGGCATTTGTTACGGCGCACAACTCATTGCGCAGTTGCTCGGTGGCGAAGTGCGCAAGACCGGAACGGGCGAGTACGGCCGCACCGTGATGCAGGTCGAAGGGAACGGCGGTGTGCTGTGCAAAGACCTGCCGAACGAGCAAGAAGTCTGGATGAGCCACGGCGATTCCATCACCGTTGCTCCTGCGGGTTTCTCAGTAACGGCTACCACCTCGGGCGCACCCGTCGCAGCATTCGAAGATCGGGTGCGCAACCTGTACGGCGTGCAATGCCATCCCGAAGTCGCCCACACACTGCGCGGCCAGGACATACTCAAAGCATTCCTGTTCGACGCAGCTGGGGCACGACCAAACTGGACGAATCTTTCGATCATCGATGAAGCCGTTGCCGAAGTGCGTGCGCAAGTCGGTGACGCACGAGTGATGTGTGGGCTCTCGGGTGGCGTTGACTCGGCGGTTGCCGCAGCCCTCGTGCACAAAGCAGTCGGGCGCCAACTCACGTGCGTGTTCGTCGACACCGGTTTGCTGCGTGCCAACGAGGCCGCGCAGGTGGAGCACACGTTTCGTCAGCAGTTCGATATCGATCTCGTCCACGTGAAATCTGGTGATCGGTTCTTGGGTGCGCTCGCAGGCGTGACCGATCCCGAACGCAAGCGCAAGATCATCGGCGAGACGTTTATCCGGGTGTTCGAAGAAACGGCCCGTGACCTCGGGGAGATTCCGTATCTCGTGCAGGGCACGTTGTATCCCGACATCGTTGAATCCGGTGGCGCCGACAACGCGAACATCAAGAGCCACCACAATGTGGGCGGACTGCCGGATGACATGCAGTTCGAATTGGTCGAACCGTTGCGCAACCTCTTCAAAGACGAAGTCCGTGCGGTCGGCGAGCAGCTCGGACTGCCCGAAGAAATCGTGTGGCGCCAGCCATTCCCGGGACCGGGGCTTGCGGTGCGCATCATCGGCGAAGTCACGCCCGAGCGCGTTGCAATTCTCCAAGCCGCCGACGCCGTCGTGATCGACGAGATCAAGCGCGCCGGGCTCTATCGCGAGATCTGGCAGAGCTTTGCGGTGCTGCCCACGGTCAAGACCGTTGGGGTCATGGGCGACGACCGTACCTATGCGTACCCGCTCGTGGTGCGGGCGGTGACGAGCGACGATGCGATGACCGCCGATTGGGCGCGGTTGCCCTACGACGTGCTGGAGCGCATTGCGAGCCGCGTCATCAACGAAGTGCCGGGCATCAACCGCGTTGCGTACGACGTGACGTCGAAGCCGCCGGGCACCATTGAGTGGGAGTAACGCGCTAGTCGTCGTCCGTATCGAGCTCGGGCGCTGCGTACCCCGCCGCGGCAAGCCGCTCCAGCAAGGCATCGCGCACGGATTCACCGGGTTTACGCGCGCGTTCGCCGGTGATGCGCCAACCGTGACGTGAGGAATACAGCAACGGTGGTTCTTTGAGTCGGCCGTAACCCACGTTGACGACCTCGGCAAAGAACAGCTCGTGGTCGCGCATGACTTTGCGTTCGAACACTTCGCATTTCAGCCACGCAATGCAGTTTGGAACTACCGGGACGTCATCTTCGATGGTGAGCCACTCATTCGCGATGTGGCGGAACTTGCGTCCCGGATACGAGAAGTACTGGCCGACATCGATTTGATCTCCCGCCAAGATCGAGACCCCGAAACGTCCACTGTTGACCATGAGGGGGTAGGTGTCGTGCTTCGGAGACACCGACGCCATTACTACCGGGCTGTCGAACGCAACTTGGCTGACCCAGTGGGAGCAGTACGCCCGGACAATATCGTTGTGCGTTGCGCCGACCACTTGCACGCTGTTGATCATCTGCCCCAGGGCGCGTTTGAGTTGGGGATTGATCATGAGGCGGCAGCGTAGGCGGTGTTGCTCGGGCAGGTACGCTCCGGCGCATGCGGGCGCTGGTGCAGCGAGTCTTGGAAGCGAGTGTCACGGTCGACGGCTCACGAATCGGGGCCATTGGACAGGGCTTATGTGTGCTGGTTGGAGTCACGCACTCGGATACCGATGCCGAAGTTGAGAAGCTGGCGGAGAAGGTTTGGAATCTGCGGTGTTTTGATGACGAGGCCGGCGTTATGAATCGCAGCGTCGCCGATGTGGGTGGCGCGCTCTTGGTCGTGAGTCAGTTCACGCTCTACGGCGATACGCGTAAAGGGCGCCGACCCTCCTGGATCGACGCGGCGCGTCCCGAGGCGGCTGCTCCGCTGGTCGATGCATTTGTCGCCGCGTTCCGCGCCCGGGGCGCCCACGTCGAGACCGGGCGCTTTGGAGCAGACATGGACGTTGCGCTCGTCAACCACGGACCGGTGACCCTCCTGCTCGAGGTCTGACGCGAAAAACGCGCGGTCGGCGGGGCCCGGTACGATGCCTCGAAATGGAATCGCTCGACTTTTCTTCTCCGTCCCCGATGGATCTTGTCTCCGATCTGAACCCCGTGCAACGGGAGGCCGTTGAGGCTCCCGACGGGCCGATCCTGGTGGTGGCTGGAGCGGGGTCCGGGAAAACCCGGGTGTTAACTCGGCGTATTGCCTACCTGCTGGACCAGCGGCGGGCGACGCCGTTCTCGATATTGGCGATCACGTTCACCAACAAAGCTGCGGGCGAGATGAAAGAACGCGTCGCGGACCTCGTCGGCCCGGTCGCGCATCGCATGTGGGTCAGCACGTTTCACGCAGCGTGCTCGCGCATCTTGCGCCGAGAAGCAGCGTTGTTGGGTTTCGGTACGAACTTCACGATTTACGACCAAGCGGACGCGCAGCGCCTGGTCGATTACGTGCGACGTGATCTTGACCTCGATCCGAAACGGTTCACGCCACGCGGGCTGCATGCTCGAATCAGCGCATTTAAGAACGAATTGGTCAGTGTCGACGAGGCCATTGACTCAGCACTCACGCCGTACGACAAGCGACTCGCCGAGGTCTATCGCGAATATCAACGCCGCCTCCTCGAGGCCAGCGCATTGGACTTTGACGATCTGTTACTCCAAACCGTGCGTCTCCTCCGCGATTTTCCCGAGGCGCGCGATCGTTGGCAGCGACGTTTTTCCCACGTCCTCATCGACGAGTTTCAGGACACCAACATTGCGCAATGGGAACTCGTTCGGCTCCTTGCTGGAGCGCATCGCAACGTCATGGTGGTCGGGGACCACGATCAGTCGGTCTATGCCTTCCGGGGCGCCGACGTGCGCAACATCATGCGCTTCGAAGAGGAATACCCTGACGCGTCCATCATTGTGCTTGAGCAGAACTATCGCTCGACGCAACTGATTCTCGACGCTGCGAACGCGGTCATTGCGTGCAATCAATCACGCCAACCCAAACACTTATGGACTGCGCAAGTCGGTGGCGAGCTCCTCACGCAGTATCAAGCGGAGGACGAACACGATGAGGCGGGATTCATCGCCCGCGAGGTTGAACGGCTCACGGAATCCGAAGGCATGTCGTTCAACGACATTGCCGTCTTTTACCGGACGAATGCGCAGAGTCGTGTGCTGGAAGAGGCGCTGATCCGCGAAAACGTTCCGTATCGGGTGGTTGGCGGTACCAAGTTCTATGACCGTCGCGAAGTCAAAGACGTGCTCGCGTATTTGCGCGCGCTCGTCAATCCCGCGGACGAAGTGAGCTGGAAACGCATTGTGAACGTCCCCAAGCGCGGCGTCGGCGATACGTCGGTTGCCAAACTCGACGCGTATGCGCGCACGAACGGCTTGACGTTTCGCGAGGCGCTTCGAGAAGCACCGGCAGCCGGAGTTACCGGTAAGGCGGTTGGCGGATTGCAAGACCTCCTCAAGGTCATGGACACCTTGGAGCAAACCGCAGTGCGCGGGATTGGTCCGGTCGTGGAAGCGTTGTTGGAACGCACGGGGTACCTCGCTGAACTCGAGGCCGAACGCACGATCGAAGCGCAAGGCCGTATCGAAAACGTTCAGGAGTTTGTGAGTGTTGCCCGCGAGTTCGACGCGCGCGTGGAGGCCGGGGATATCACCGGTCTCATCAGCATCGCTGGTCTGGGCATTACCGAAAGCGATACTCACGGTGCAGTGGTCCCCGCCGCGCCTCCGACGGGGTTGGCACGGGTACAAGCGATGCTCGAAGCGGTGTCGTTGGTTTCGGATCTCGATGAGGTCGACGGCGACGTGCGCGCGGTGACGCTGATGACCTTGCACGGAGCGAAAGGGCTTGAATTCCCGGTGGTATTTCTCACCGGCCTCGAAGAGGGTGTCTTCCCGCACGTGCGCGCGCTCGGCAATCCGGACGAGCTCGAAGAAGAACGACGCCTGTGTTACGTCGGCATTACGCGGGCGCGAGAACGTCTGTATTTGACGCACGCGTGGTGCCGCACGCTGTTTGGCAACACGGACTATTTTCCGCCGAGCCGGTTCTTGACGGAAGTGCCAGAAGAATTGCTACATCGCGTGGGCGCGGCGCACGAACGCCGAGGATTGGGTGCGCATCGCGACGCAGTCGTCTCCGCGGCAATGCGACGGGTCGAGAGTGGGGATTGGAGCGGAAAAGTTTGGGGAGCCTCTGCCCGCGAGGCATCAACGGAGACTGCGCCTAAGAAGCCGGCACCGAGCTCGGGCGCTGATCGCTTGGGGTTGCGCGCCGGTGACGACGTCCGGCATGCGACGTTCGGAGAGGGCATTGTGCTCGACATCATTGGCGAACAGGACAAGGCCGAGGCCATCGTGCGGTTCGCCAATGTTGGCGAAAAGCGCCTGTTGTTGGCCTGGGCGCCACTCGAACGTTGTTAGTGCTTCAGCGACTCGGTACCACACTCGAGGTTGGCGGTAGCAGGGTGCGCAGATCGACAAATACTGAAGGTTGTCCGCTCTCGTCGCGCACGTTGACGTCGTAGCGCGCCAAGGATTCAATCGTTCGTGGCTCATCGTTACACCCGGTAAAGGTGTTGCGCGATCCGCGCCATCGGACCGCACAGTTTGGTTCGTCGGGTTGTTGGACGGCGATCGCAACGATCGAACCGTTCTCCAGTGCGAACCAGAACCCTTGGTCGCCGCCGAACGGGTCGGCGAAGTACACGGGGCCGCCCTTTTCGAGGTTCTTGCGTACTGTCGCTTCGTAGCCGGCGTTGAACGGCGCATAGGTCTTGGGCGTTCCGTCGCGACCGGTCGCCCAAAGCAGGAGTCCGGCCACGCCGATTCCGGCAGCAACGGCGACGACGGCGGTGATAATGGCGGGCCGGGTAGTGCTGGACCTAGACATCGCTGCATTCTTTCGTCTTTGCATGCTCGGGCGCACCTCGGGGCCCGTGCTCGTGGAGTGGCGCGTAGTCGCTAACGTGCGGGCATGCATCGGCCCTACCGAGTCGTCATCGCCAAGCCCGGCCTCGATGGTCACGACCGCGGTGCCAAAGTGATCGCCCGGGCCTTGCGCGACGCCGGCTTTGAGGTGATCTACACCGGTCTCCATCAGACGCCCGAACAAATCGCCGAAGCTGCGCGGCAAGAGGACGCAGACGCCGTGGGGTTGTCGTTGCTTTCGGGTGCGCACATGACGCTGTTTCCGAGCGTGATTGCGGCGCTGGCTGCCCGCGGCCTATCCGACATGCTCGTCTTCGGGGGTGGAATCATTCCCGACAGCGA